>JAIBBN010000006.1 GCA_019694655.1 Leptospirales bacterium | reverse complement strand
GTCGCCCCGGTTCTTCGGGCGATAATCTGGAGTTCCGAATCGGTAGCGGGCCCAAGCAAATAGTTCCCCCGGGAATCGCGCAGGAAACCATCCCCGTCAATCCACCCGGCCAGTGCGGCGACGGTCCCTGCGCTATCATTCACAAATGCGCGCATTCTTTGCGCAGGAATCATCCTCAAATGATGAGAATTGAATTCATCCGGTGCGATTCGGTCGCGTTCCTCGCTGGAAGTCGCAATCAGCGCATTGGTTGGCGCATCTGCGGTCAGGGCTGATAGCGAGTGGATGGGAGGAATAGCCACATTTACGTAAGCGCCTCGACTCTGTACCAAAAGATTGATCCCACTCAGCAGGCAAAACATCGCCAAAAACGCTGGTAGCATTCGTTCGACTCGAACAATCAATTGCGAGGTCAAAACCCCAAATAGCAGCGCGGGCGCGTAAGCCGCATCGAGCAGGTAACGACCTCGGAAGCTCTCGCCACCGTTGTGCCAGTAGAGGCCGTAGATTGCAGTATGGGCGCAGAGAAGTAAAACAAGGAGTAGCAGCACTGGGCGTTTGCGTACCGCAGGCCAGCTAAGGACAGCGCCCGCAGCCAGAACGGTAACGGTCGGCAGTCCAAAAAGAGGCAAGTCGATACTCAAAGACTGGAGAATCTCCAGCCCATTCAGCAGCAACTTGCGCAGAGAGTGGCCCATAGTCCCGTAGGTCGGAACACAGCCATATTCCGGACCAAAGCCGGGCAGCTGACATCCGGGGTGAAAGTGCCGGTCCAGATAAAGGCTGGTAAAAAAGACTCGCCCGCCCGGAAAAAGCGAGGCGTAGGCCAGTAGCGCAGACAAGATTATGGCGACAGAAAAAACTAAGAACGCCAATCGAAGCGCTGGGCCCTGTCGATCGCCCGGTTGGCGAAGATCGGAAAAAAGCAGAGCGAGGGCCTCCTTTGCGCTGAGGCCAAGAATAAATGCGATTCCGGACTGCAGCCGCACGAAGCATAGGGCCATCAGTGCCACAAGAGTCAGCAATGCCATCCCAATCTGGCGAGAACGTGAAAGCGCCTGGCCAGCGGCTAACCATGCAAGAAGCGAGGCCATTTCCAGGCACAGCGCGGACATATGTGACATCAGGTTTCCGGCGCCGAAGAAATGGGCCGGCATCAAAATAAGCGCGCCTGGCGCCAACCATTGTGCTCCTCTCCCTGAATCTGGAAAGAGGCGACGCCCTGTAATCCAGAGTAGAACTACACTGATTGATCCCAAAATTAGATTGGCATAGGGCGCCGCGCTCAATAGATGAAAGGCGGCCAGCAGATAGGACCAGCCGTGCTGGTGTGCGCTGAAGAAAAGATTGCCATCGCGCAATACATATGGCAACAGAGTTAGCTCTTCCCAACGACCGGCGGACAGTCCGGCGGGCGGTGGCGACAGGCCGACCAGGCGGCCATCACGGATCAGAATCGACTGAATCCAGTAGGCCAGTTCATCCTCCAGGCGCGGAATGGCCGGACCTTCCAGCAGGAGCCGCCCCAGATAGCTTGCCGCAATGGTCGCCAGAGCAAGTAGCAGGCAGCCTGCTTTGCAAGCAGGAGCAGACTTCGTGACCAGCGCGGTCAGTGCCAGAATCAGCGTGGCAGCGGCAAGCGGCCGGCTCAGGCCGGCGATGACCGCGCCTTCGCCAAGACTCCGCCACTGAATAGTCTGACTTAGATCGATTTGTGCAACCGGGACCGACAATGCCAGTTGCAACACAACAAGTACCATTGCCTGCCATCCCCATCGCCGCGGCGCCTGCCATCCGCCAACCTTCAACAGCGGCAGCCAGAACGGCAGAGTCAGGGGCCAGTAAAGCAGCAAACGGTAAAGGGCGTCGCTGACAAAGAACGCACCAGCTTGATACCCCAAAAAGCGAAGCCAGAATGTATTGGCGCTCAATTGCATCCCGGCAATGATCAGTATGGCCGAATTGCACAGAATAGCCCAAAGGACGAAGGCGAGAGGGAGCGAATTGCGCAAACGGGATAGTTCCATTCCTGCCTCGGGTTACAGGAAGAAAAGTGCGCCGTGGATCATACTGCCCGGGCAACTAGAATTTTGCTGGATGGCTACGGCTCATTCAGTGCGACGATTGCCGACGCCCTGATTTTCAAAAGGGGCAGGCGCTCACTTCGCGAATTGTCAGGTCGTCATTGTAGATCGAACCGCTGCTGATCGTCGGAATGGCATACAGACCAAAGTGCGCCTGATGCAGAACGCCGCAGGCCCCGCGTACCGGCGCTTCCGAGACCAGTACCCCGTTCTGGCGCACCCTGGCAAAGCCTGTATTGGGATCGAAATCGATGCAAGCCTCGATCCGTACAAAGGCGCCATTGACGTAGGGCGCTGGCGAGTTCGTTTCCGTCGTCTGGTAACTCCAGTTGCTCTGACCATGCAATGGAACGTGCATCAGGTGGACGAAGTTCGTGGTTCCGCGATTGAGATTGCCAAGATTGACCAGCACCACGCGCGACCAACTGTCAGAGGCATCGGCAGAGAGCGTCATAAAGCTGAACCACTGTTGGTCGGCGACGTTCATGTCCAGTCGCGTATAGATTTCGATGTAGACAGGCGTACGGAAAGAGCCCTGACTGCTCTTGTGCAATTGTACTGTCGGGTAGCCGCGGTGGTTGCAGTTTTGCCAGAAGGGACAGCTGGGGCCGCTGGCATAGACGTAGCCGCGGTGGGCGTTGCCCGTGCGTGCAATTGTATTCTGCAACTCGTGCGCGGCTGCGTTCTGGTAATTCTGCGGCGTCAGGTAGAAGCCATTGAAATCGCTGACTGCTTCAAAGCCGCTGAGAAACTGTCGATTGGCCTGGCTGCGCTGCAGGTCGGCATTACAGGAGGCCGCCTGGGCCAGTCCGGCTCCCAGCAGTAGATCGGCCAGTCCATCGTCGCTGGATTGCTGGCAGTGAGCCAGCATCAGCATCAGAATTAGCGTCAACCATCCGCTGCTTCTGCACATACCAAACATCAGACGTAAAAGATCATCGATTCTGCGCACAATCGCCGGGTCCGGCGAGCCATTTCTGGCTAGTCGATGGAGGGCCGCTGCAGAGCCTGGCCCGGCATGAGCCGCATCACAGGCGATTTATTCCGGCTGCTGGCAATTGCCTTCGTCCTGATCATTCACAGTACGTGGCGCTGGGAAGAGGCCTTCCGTCAACATCACGATTTTCTTTCGGCGGACTTTGTCGGCGTGACGCTCAACCAGCTGGCGCGATTCAGCGTACCCTCTTTTGTCTTTCTATCAGGCTACGGCCTTGCCTTGAAGTACCGACGGCAATTGCAGGCATCCGGCGCTGGCTTCGATCTGGCAACAACGCTCGACTTCTGGCGCGGCCGCGCGCTGCGCGTCGGGCTTCCCTTTCTGGTCTGGACGCTTGTTTTTTTTGCCTTCTCGCCGCGCTTTCAACTGCCCCAGGACCTGGTCGCCGGCGCGGCCCTTGGCGAGGCGGCCTTGCGCTTTGCTCAAACGCTGGCGCCCTTGCTTTACCGTCAGGGCGCCGATTACCACTTCTATTTCTTCCATATTATCATTGAATGCTATATTGTTTTTCCGCTGCTGTTTGTCTTCATCCGTCATATGGCGCCGCTTTGGCGTGCGGTATGCTGGGTTGCGCTGTTGATTCTGCAGCTGGCCTTCAGCTCCCCATCGCACTTGATCTTTCATGCTCTTGGTCTGGAACGTCCCGCATTCTTTTCTGCGTTCTTGATTTACTGGATCTTCTACTTCTACAGCGGCGTTGCCTTTGCCTTTGCCGCTCAGGAGACCCGCCAGCAACTGGAGTCAAAGCGCTGGATGGCAAGCATCGCCGTATTGCTGGCGTTGGCGCTAACGCTCTACGAATATGTTGGCAATTCTTATCATGCCCGGGCGCCGGACGACTACGATCATTTCAATCGGCAGGTCGTAGTTCTGTTGAGTCTTGCCGTGATTCGATTCTTTGCCGCCTGGGATAGCGTGTTACAGCCCCAGCTCTTGATCCGATCGCGGCTAACACGTTGCATCATTCAAGGCGCCGCGCTGAGTTTTGTCGTCTTCTTGTTCCATACCTGGATTCTACGAGCGATTCTCTGGAGCTGGCCAGGCATTCCGCTTCTGCTGCTCATTCCTGCGCTGTGGATTGCCTCCTTTGGCCTGGCCTGGCTGTTGCACCGCGCGCTTCCGGACTGGCGACTGCTTCGAGCTGCGCTGGCGCTGCCTCCGGCCGATCCCGCGAATCGTCGGGCCCGCTGAACGCGCTATTCTGGAGTGCTGCGGGCCCCGCGCAGCTCGGCCTCGATTGCTTTGGCCGCCACGACGCCGTCGGCCAGGGCCGTGACCACGCAGGGATGCACGGCCTGCGCTGCCTCGCCAACGCAGTAAATGCCGGCGGCCGGCGTTTGTCGACTGGCATCAGTCCGCACAAAACCGCGCTCATCAAGTGCGTCGCCAAGTTCCGCGCGCAGCGCCGACGGCAGGACCGCCTGCCAGCCGTAGAGCGCTGCAATCAGGTCGTAGTTGCGCCGTTGACCGTCGCGCTGAATCTGCAATGTCGATAGGTCCACGCTGTAGGCTCCGGCAAAAAGGTCGCCTTCGGCAATGCGCTCGGCCAGCGCCGGGCGCGCGCGCAGCGTGCGGGCGTAGACGTGAATCAAGGCTGGATGCTTTTTATTTAGAATCGTGTAGTATTCAGCGGCATTGTCGCCGCCGCCCAACAAAGCAACGCGCAATCCAGCCACCGGCGCCTGGTCCAGGGCCTGGCCGGGCCCAATCACCACTCCCGGGCCCGCCTGCAATCCGCCGTCCCGGGACCGCACGCCGCTGGCCATGACCAGGCGACGCGCCTGGATGCGCTCCAGCGCACTGCCAGTAGCATTTTGCACCTGGCAATGAAAGCCATCTGCATTTCTTTCAACGGCGACGAGTTCAGACTGCAGACGCAACTCTGCGCCAACGAGTTGCAGGTGTTCCGCCAGCGCTGCTGCGTACTGCGGTCCGCTCTGTGCCGGCAATCCCGGCATCCAGAGATTGGGCTGATCAAATTGATAGAGCAGGCCGCCAACACGCTTCGAGCGTTCGATCAGTAGCGGACGCAGGCCCAGGAGCTGAAGCCAGATGGCGGCGCTGACTCCCGCCGGTCCGGCGCCTATCACCAGCGCATCAAAATCACGATTCACATCTGTACTCATAAATCAGAGAGCCGAACATTTCGAGTTGAGCATGCAGGTCGCCACGGTCAGGAGCCTCCATCCGGTCAGCAGCGACAAGCGATTGCCAGCCGCAGCGGAGCGGTCGCAATGGACTTCCCAAAAAGAGGATGACTGCGACATGCGGCCGTTTTGCAGATGTGTATGGTCGCAGCAGAACTGTCCTTTGCAACGCGTTGGATGCGCATGGTCAGCTTGATTCAGGCGCTGAGTGCGGTTGGCGTGCTGGCCTGGCTGCTTGTCGAGTGGCGCGGCGGCGCGCCGATTTCTACGTGGGTCTATATTGTTCCGCTGGCGCTTTTTCATGGCATCTACGCCATCTGGCATGCCAAAGGCGCTGCCCTGGCGCCTTTTCAGCTGGTCAGCGCTGTGGGCCGCAGTCTCAACGCCGTCGCCTTTGGCCTCAGCGCGGCGCGGATGCTGGAGGATGGCGGCGAGATGGCGCCGCTGCTGGCGCTGCACCTGCCAGTTTATCTATGCATAGCGGCCTTTCTCGATTTGAGCCACGGACTTTCCGGAATCATCTTGCACTTCAAGTTGCGCCGCGCTCAGCAAGATCCGTCGTCGGCAGGCGACGCTGCCGGGCGCGGCATGGCGGAGTGGAATCGTTTGCTCTTTGCCATTTACATGATTGGCCTGGCGGCGTGGATTCTTGCCGCGCCGGCAAGTTTCCTCGACTTCTTTCGTTTGCCGCCTGATCATTTTGTCGGACGCCTGCTGGCGGGCCCGCTGCCGCTGCTGGCCTGGAATTTGATTTTGCTTTCCGCCTACAATCTCTGCGCCGTTGCCTACCGTCTGACGCCGCTGATCGAGGCCGGGAAACGCGGCGGACTGTTTACCTGTTTCTTCTTTGCCGCGCTGGTAGCACTGGGTATTCTGCATCCAATCACGCTGCTCTTGCCGGCCGTCGACCTGCTGAGCATCGCCTTGTTGTTGCTCAGTGCGCTCTGGAAACGACGCGCGCATTGAGCGCCGCGAGGCGGCGATACAGTGCGTGGATGCGCAAGAGGGCTGGCGTCGTACTGTGTGGCGCCGCATTCAAGGGCGCCGCGGCGCTCTGTGTATAGCCAAAGGCGTCGCGCTCCCGGGGTCCGAGGGCGCTTTCTCCGCGCAGCGCCTGTTGCGCCTCCGGCGCGCCGGCCAGCTGCAAAAGAGTGCAGGGGACTATGCCTTGCGGCGGCGGCGCCTCGAAGGCTACGATGCGCGCAAAACCTTCGGGAGTCTGGCTGGCGCTCAACAACGCAAGCGTATCGAAGCGCCATTCTTCGGCGCGTCGCGCCTGGGCCAGCAGAGCCTGCAGCGCCAGCGACTCGTCCAGCATGTTGAGCTCGCGTAATTGTTCGGCATTGTTGGGGATCAGGTAGGCGTCTTGTACGTCTGATCTTCTCCAGTCAAAATGGGCGCGCGCCTGGCACTCCCCGGAAAGGATCTCAATTTTTTCTACTGTGGCGCGATCAAAGCGCCGGGCCAGCTCTTCCGTTTCGCGCTGCAGCTGCCATGCTTGCAACGAAGCGCTACAACCGGACGAAAGAAGCAAGAAAATCGAAAGCGCAATGGAGCAAGCCTTCATGATCCGCCCGCATCCGATTGCTCGCTTTCGATCAGTTGCTTGCGCAGAGCTTCCAGCTTTTGCAGCGTCGACTCAGGGATTCTATCGCGCGTGTATTTCATTTCGCTCAGACTCACGCCGCCGCTGGCCAGGCCGTAGCGGTGGACGCCGGGTTTGAACTGCCCTCCGGCGATTTGTCGGAGTTCTTCGTAAGTCGCCACGTCCAGCCGCTTCATCATACTGGTCAGCACATAGCCGCGAGCCAGGTGATCCTGATCGGCATCAACGCCAATCGCAAAACGGCGCTGGCGCCGGGCGGCTTCGATCACGCCATTGTTAGTAAGACCCGCGGCGGCAAAAATGATGTCGGCGCCGTTTGCATATTGCTGCAATGCAAGCGCTGCGCCGCGATCCGGATCCTCAAAGCCATGAAAGTCCCCCTCCGCAGCAGCGTAGGCTGCCAGGACGCGCACCGTCGGCCGCGCAAAGCGCGCGCCATCGCTGAATCCCTGCTGGAATTCGTGCAAGGTCGGACTATCCATTCCGCCAATGAATCCGACCACGCCGCTCTCTGTCTGCCATCCAGCCAGCGCGCCGGCCAGATAGGCGCCCTGCTGATGATTGAAGACAGTGGAGGAGACATTGTCATAGCCCTCAATCGGCAAGTCATGAAATACAAAACGTACGTCAGGTCGTTGACGGGCAGCGTTGCGGATGAGTTGTTCAAATTCCCATCCACTGACTACAATGACCTGGGCGCGAGCCTTGAGCAATCGCTGCAAGGCGCGCTCGCGTTCAGCGGGCGAAGGGCCTGGCGCTTCGCTCAATAGCTCGTAGCCAAAATCCTTGCGCGCCCGAATCAAACCGTTGTAGGTCATGTCGTTGAAGCTCTGATCGCCTTGCCCCCCCGCGCCAAAGAGCGCCCCTACAACCACCCCATCGGCGCGCGGCAATTCCGCAGGCCGATCGCACTGCGCTGCGGCAAGCGCCACAGCAAGCAGGCAATGAATGAAACTACAAATCTTGCGCATGCCTCCGCCCGTCCGGCGCCTCGGTCGCGCCGATTCTGAACCGGAAAATCTCGCCTGGCAAGCCGAAACTGGCGCCGCTCCATTTGCCCGCCGGCAGAGCGTCGCTGCCCCGAATGCAGTTGACGACCCGGGCGAAAGAGCGACTATCCTGGCGCCCCATGGCCCGCAGATCCCTGGTATTCCTCTTCCTGCTGCTGGGCCAGGTCGCCGCCACAACGGCGCTGGGCGCAGAACAGGGCAGCGTCCAGGGTCTCGCATTGAGCGCCGCCGAAAGCGCATGGATTCGCCAGCATCCGGTTGTGATCCACGGCTACACGACGGACTGGCCGCCCTTTGAATTTGTCCAGAGCGATGGCCTCTACCAGGGCGTGGCGGCAGATTATCTCAAACTGATCGAGCAACGTACCGGCCTGCACTTTCAGCCGCAGCCGGGACTCAACTGGCAGACTTCGATCCAACAGGCCGAAGAGGGCCGCATCGATCTACTGCCCTGCATCAGCGACAGCACACGGCATCGCCGATTCCTGCTCTTCACTCGCACCTACATCGACTACCCGATTGTCATTGTGACTCGAACGGACGCTCCATTTGTGGGCGCGCTGGGCGACCTGAATGATCAGGTGGCGGCGGCGCCGCGCGCCTATTATACGGCGGATCTGTTGATTCAGGATTATCCCGGCGTTCGCCTGCTCTATACCGATACGATCGGTCAGGCGCTGCGCAAGGTGAGCATTGGCGAGGCCGACGCGGCGATCGATAACCTGGCAGTCATGAGTCAGCAGATTTCTCGCATGGGATTGACCAATCTCAAGATTGCCGCTCCCACCGAATACCGTTCAGAGATGCGTATGGCCGTGCGCAGCGACCAGCCGGAGTTGCGCTCGATTCTGGACAAGGCCCTGGCCAGCATTACTGCGGCGGAGAGCAACGCCATCAATCAGAAGTGGCTGCCAGTACGCTACGAGTACGGCGTGGACATGGCCGAGGTGATACGCACCGGACTTCTGATCGGCGCCGGCGTGGCGGCGGCCTTCGCTCTGTTTTATCTGTGGAATCGATCGCTGGAGCGCGAGGTTCGGCAGCGCAAGGCTGCTGAGGAACAGCTTTCGCGCTTGAATTCGGAGCTGGTCGGCCAGCGCAATCAGCTGGAAAGCGCACTGCGCACAATCCAGCGCGATATCGGACTGGCGCGAGTCGTTCAGCAAAATATTCTGCCGCGTCGGGTCGACGGTTTTCGCGGGCTGCGCGTTGCCGCGCTCTACCAGCCGGCGGGCGATATTGGCGGCGATATCTATGACATCTTTGAACGCGAGCCAGGGCTGGTGCGCATCTTTCTGGCCGACGCCATGGGCCACGGCGTCCAGGCGGCGCTGGTTACAATGATGATCAAGAGCGAATATGAACATCTCAAGCGCGGCGCTGAAAATCCGGACGAAGCGCTGCGACAATTGAATCAAGCGATGATGTTTCGTTACCAGAGCATGCCGATCTATTTTCCGGCGATCATCGTTGATGTCGATGCGATCGACGGTCGCCTGCGCTACTGTTCTGCCGGACTGGGCGATCAGCTGGCGCTGCAGGCCGACGGCGGGACGCGGAGGTTGCGGCGAACGGCGCCAATCATTGGACTTTCCCAGAGTCTGCCTTTTCAAATAGAAGAAACAGAACTGGCCGCCGGCGAAACAGTGCTGCTCTTTACGGATGGCATCATTGAGGCGCAAAACCGCTATTCGCAGATGTACGGCGAAGCGCGCCTGGCGCGCGAATTCCGGGGCCAGGGTCTGGCCAGCCCCGAACTGGGACTGGAACGGATCCAGCGCAGTGTCCAGGAGCACCTCGCCGGGATGGCGCCGGAAGATGATATTACCGTCGTGGCCCTGCAGCGGCGCCAGGCGAGCGCGCCCGGTTCGTTGCCTTCGCCGCCGGGCAAATGAACCCGCGGCGGCGGATCGCAGTCTAAAAGTCGCTTGCCCGGTTGTAGCGCGCCGATGGTATGCAATTCCATAGCCCCGCAATGCAAAGCAAAAGGAGATCCTCGCTTATGGCAATCCGGCCGTTTCCTCTTTCAAAAATCCTGCCGCTGCTGGCCATCGCAAGTTTTGGCGCCTGTCTTTCTGGTCCGGCATCTGTTGTCCGCGACCTTGGACAGGGTTCCGATGTCAGCAATGCTCCGGTCAAGCGCGGCGACTGGCTGCTGGCCAGCGTTACGGCCAGCTTCGATGCCAAACTTGCCGTAACCATGCCGGGCGGGGCGCGCCTGGAAAATGATGATTATGCGCCCGGCAACGTGAATGTATCTGTCGTTATCGCCGAAAGCGTCGCCGACGGCGAAGCCTTCATGACCGTAAGCGGCGTAGAAGCAAGTGCGCGCGGTCGTTACACCTTGCAATATGCAGCGCTGCACGACGGGCAGTCGCTGCTCAACCAACAAAGCGATGCCCTCAGCGAGACGATCGGCGGAACGGAGGGGCGCTTTGTGGATCGCTATACTTTGCCCATGCAGCGCGGACAGTTCATCTTCAGTCGCATTCAGAATCCGGCATCGGATTTTGTGCTGCGGGCGCACACGCCCGGCGGCAAAGACCAGTCCGGCGATGATCCCGATATGCTGCTCATCGAAGCCGAACAAAACGGCAATCTAGAGCTGCAGGTAAGCAGCTATGCCCTGAACGCTGGCGGCGCATACGCTCTTCAGACGCTTCCGGCGATGATGGCGCGCACGCCTGTAGAGGGTCGCCTGACCGACGGTCGGACCGATGCCATCACCTTTCAAGCTGCTGCCGGCGGCCTCTACTTGATTCGCGGCGTCTCCTCCGATTTTGATATCAAACTGGATGTTGTCAATAAACAGACCAATGCCACGGCCTCCAACGATGACAATGGCGAAGGAACTAACTCGCTGACCGCCATCGAAATGCAGGCCGGCCAGACCATGGAAATCAAAGTAAGTTCCGTGGCCGGCGCCAGCAGCGGTCGGTTCCAGATTGGCATTTTGCGCGCCGGCGCCGCCGATGCTCGTCTGCGCTCGGCCAATGTGAGCGGCGCCCTGGAGCAGGGCGACCAGCGAGTCATCTCTCGATTTGAACGAAGCTATCCGTTGCAGGTTAGCGGTCCGGGCATTCTGCTGGCAGAGGTGAAGTCTGCTGATTTCGATCCAATCGTGCGCGCCATTGTCGCCGGGCAAGGGCACCAGAATGATGACTACAATGGCGATGAGCATCGCTCTATTCTGGCGATCAATGTGGCGCAAGCGGGCCCAATCAAATTGATTGTGACCAGCTACAAGGAAAATGCTGGCGGAAACTACAGCGTGAGCGCCAGATTTTTTCCAATGAGCAACGGCCCGGCAGTTCCGTCCAACTGGCAGCCGCCAGCCAATTGATCGAACTGGCGGCCCGGGCGCCGTTGATGCAGGGAACAGTATGGAAATGCAGACCGCCAGCGGCGCCCGGATCCAAGCTTGCATCGTTTGCTTGCGCCAATCTATTTGCGCAATTCTGATCTGCGTCGCTATTCTGCAATGCAGGTCGGGTATCTGCTCCGACGCAGACCCTACCTGCTCGGCGATGGGTTTGCTTTCGATTCTGGTAAGCAGACAGGCGAAGTATCTCTATTTTTCCAATAGCGGCGGCAGCCAGATCATGCGTTCCAGTATCGCGGCCGATGGCTCGCTTGCCAGCCCGGTCGTCGCCGCCACGCTTTCGGGCGTAACCGTGATGGCTGTAAGTCCATCGGGGACGATGCTGGCGGCAGCCGGCCTGGGTCCGCAGGCTCTGTACTTCTATCGCGTCAATCCGCAAACTGGCGATTTGACTTTCGATCGCTCGGATGCACAATTGCTCTCTGCACCTTCCAGCATTGCCTTCGATCCGCTCAATCGATATGTGGCCGCGGTCACTTCCGGCGCTGGCGGTGAAATGGTCTGCGATACTCGCAGCGGCGCACTGGGGACCTGCAATAAATTTCTCACGGCGTCAGGCGCCAACATCATCGCCCTGCATCCCAGCGGCGCCTTCCTGTACGGGCTTTCCACCGGCGCCAATCCCGCAGCACAGATCTTCACCGTGGACGCCAGCGTACCGGCGCTCAATCAAGTTGGCGTTTCCAGCGTGTTCAGCGGAAGCGGCGCAAATGATCTGACCACTGATCCTGCCGGCCAGAATATCTACGCCGCTTTTTCCACGCCTGGCTCAGGGCCCTATGCTACGGCGCCGTTGAACGGGAGTACGATTGGAACCATTTCGCTTGCCGGAATTCTTAACGGTTTTTCTTCGCTGGCTCATTCGCCGCTGGCGGGTTATGAGTTTGCCAACCAGGCAAGCAATTCATTGATCATGGCTATTCCGCGAAGCGCCAGCGGCCTGTCGCTGACGCCGGATCTTACAAAATCATTAAACGTCGGCGGGGCGCCAACGACGATTCGAATGGATCCGCAAGGTCTGCATATCTACGTCCTGAATGGAGCGCAAATCCAGGTCTTGAATTTCGGCAGCGTCCTCAGCCTGGCGTCTACCACTGCGGTGACGGCTGGCGGCAATGGCCTGGCCCTGGCCTCGTATTACAAGCCAGGCTTCTAGCTCAGGCGAGTCTGAAGTGCGCGAAGGAGGGTGACCCGGCATAGCTGCTGCGCCTTTGCAGTGCGCCCTCTTGAGTGACCAGTTCAGGGGGCTATGCGGGCCGGTGGTCTGATGGTATTGCAGTAAGCCTTAAGCCAGCTTATTGCACGAAGGGCCTGGCGTTACCGCTCAGCCACCTCACCGGTCATTTTCAAGCGACTACTACTATCACTCATGCGCGGATCACCTCCTTTTGGCTGACAGAACGATGATGGGCCAGGAAAAATTGTCAACCAGGACTTGCCAAAAAGTGGACTCTGCGATATTGCCAGTCAGGTACGCAGGCGTTTAGGATTTGGCAGCATCGGGCGCAACGTTTCGACCTTCCAGTTCCAGCCAGCGGCTTTCCTTCTTTTCCAACTCGGCGTTCAATGCGGCCAGCCGCGTATTTTCCTCTTGTGAAAATGCGCCGCCGGCAAGGCGATCATGGATGCCAGCGCGTTCCTGTTCGAGGCGCGCGATGGAGCGCTCCAGTTCAGCGAGCTCCTTCTGATTCCGGGACCGTTCCTGCTTCTGCGCCTTGCGCATTTCATGTCCGTCGCGCGCGTTGTCAGCCGGCCGGAGAGCCGCAGCCTGAGCCGCCGGCGCTGCAGCCGCTTCGACGCCTTCCGATTCCGCAGCAAGACGTTGCTCGGCGGCAAACACATACTCCGGATAGGTCCCCGGGTAGAGCGCCGCGCGGCCGCCGGCAATTTCCAGAATCTGCGTGGCGACCAGTGAAACAAAGGTTCGATCGTGACTCACAAAGATGATGGCGCCGGGATAATGAGCCAGCGCCAGACCCAGGGCCTCCACCGTATCAAAGTCAAGGTGGTTGGTTGGTTCATCGAGCAGTAAGACATCGTAGCGACCAAGTAAGAGACCGGCCAGGGCGACGCGGGCGCGCTCGCCGCCGGAAAGCAGGGCTACGGATTTTTTGGCATCGTCGCCGGAGAACAAAAATGCGCCGGCCATATCCAGCGCCTGCTGCGGGGAGACGCCTGGTGCGGCCATGCTTTCAATGGCGCTGATGACGCTTGCCTCTGGATTGATCGCCTGGTAGACATGCTGTGCGTAGTAGCCAATGCGAAGCCCGTCCACCCACCGCATTTTCCCGGATAGAGGCGGCAGGAGACCGGATAAGGTGCGCAAGAGGGTCGTTTTCCCGGCGCCGTTGTCGCCCAGAGCCGCCAGGCGCACGCTTCCGCTCAATTCGAGGCTAATTTCCTCGGCTACCGTCCGCTCCGCATAGCCTATGGATAGAGCCTCGATGCTCAGGACCCGGCCCTTGCGCGGCCGGGTCGCAGGCAGCTTCATTTCTACGTTGCGCGTGCGGTGCTTGATTTCGATTGGACTCAGGCGCTCAAGCATTTTCAAGCGCGACTGCGCCTGGCGCGCTTTGCTGGCCTTGGCCCGGTTACGATCGACAAAGTCCTGAATCTCGCGGCGTCGCGCCTCGACATTGCGCTTCTGTCGCGCCAGCTCCTCGCGTCTTTGTTCTTTGAACTCAAAGTAGTCCTCGAGTTCTCCAGGAAAGTAGTACATGCCTCCGTCGTCGATTTCGAGGGTGGCTTCAGTGCTGCGCTTGAGAAACTCGCGATCGTGAGAAATCACCAGAGCGGCGCCGGAGTAGCCGGCCAGGAATCGTTCCAGCAACAACAGCGTCCCCAGGTCCAGGTAGTTGGTTGGTTCATCAAGCAACAGCAGATTGGGCTCGCCCAGCAATAACGCGCTCAGCTTGACGCGCATCTGTCGTCCGCCGGGCAAATCGCCGATGCGTTTTTCAAGGTCGGCGCCCTTCAACGCAAAACGTCCGGCTACCTTGCCACAGCGCCAGGCCTCTGCGCCGCTGTAGCGTTGCAGAAAACCCAGCACCGTCTCTTCCGGTTGAAAGGGATCCTTTTGTTCCAGATAGGCCAGGCGCAAATTGCGACTGCGAATCACTTCTCCCGCATCCGCATCTTCCTGGCCTGTCAGGATTCGAAACAAGGTTGATTTGCCGGCGCCATTGCGGCCGATGACTGCAAGTTTTTCGCGCTCCAGAAAAGATACGGTAGCATCCTCGAAAAGCAAGCGTGCGCCGTAGGACTTTTTCAGGCGTGAGATTTGCAGCAAAGTCTTCATTGGAGTGCGCAGATTTCCTGTTTCTGGCTGCCGGTCAGTTGTGCCAGGGCCAGCAGCCTGTCCAGAAAAGTCTCATTGCGTTGACGCAGCTATCAGCGGTCTGCGCGCCAGTCATGGATGCTGCCAAGCAGCTCGGTTAAGGCTGCTTCGATCCGGGAAAAAGCCTGCGGCGCGCGTTCAAAGGCCGGGTTGCTGCGAAAGAGCACATTGTTGGCGCGCCCATCGAGATTGACTTCAAGGCGATAGGGGTAGTAGCGTTCGCCCTCGGCGGCGCCATAGGAGGGGCCCAGATCCAGAAATCCCGAGTCGCGAATGGTTGCGACCAGCGCCTGTCGCTGTGCGGCGTTGAGCGTAGCGCGCCGCGTTTGCAACTGCACGGAGGCAGGGACCGGACTGGCGGGGTTGTCAAAGGCCTCGTGGCGCAAGGTATGACGAATTTGATCCTCAACAATTTCGATCGTCTGCGTACTGGAACTGTAGCGCACAAAGAAGGGCTGCTCGCCCGCTGCCGTCGCATGGTTCCCTGCGACCTGCTCCTGATTTGCATCCGGACGGTCGTTCACAAAAACAGACAGTGGGGCGCAGCCGATCCAGATCCATGCCGCTATAGCGGCGCCGACCGCGGTGATGCCGGGCCGGCGCGACAGCATCAACCAGCATCCTTGAGATAGTAGTTTCGAATGGGCTGAAGCGCGTCGTCCAGCTCATAGACCAGCGGGCTGCCGGTAGGAATGTTGAGGTTCAGGATCTCCTCGTCGCTGATCTTGTCGAGGTACTTGACCAGGGCGCGCAGGCTATTGCCGTGGGCGGCAATGATGACGCGGCGTCCGGCTTTGATTTCCGGTGCGATGTCTTCGTGCCAGGCCGGCAGAAATCGTGCGATCGTGTCCTTCAGGCTTTCTGTCAGCGGCAGTTGCTCTGCCTTCAGATCGGCGAATTTGGCTTCGTGACCTGGATAGCGCTTGTCGCTCTTCTCCAGCGCCGGCGGCGAAATATCAAAGCTGCGGCGCCAGATATGTACCTGCTCTTCGCCGTACTTCTTCGCGGTTTCCGCTTTGTTCAGTCCCTGTAGAGCGCCGTAGTGACGCTCATTCAGGCGCCAGTTGTGACGCACCGGAATCCACATCTCATCCATTTCCTCCAGCGCCAGCCAGAGCGTCTTGATGGCGCGCTTCAAGCGCGAGGTGAAGGCCAGATCAAAGCTGAAACCCTTTGCTTTCAGCAGACGGCCGGCCTCCATCGCTTCGGAGACGCCCTTCTCTGATAGCGGCACATCGGTCCAGCCGGTGAAGAGGTTTTCCTTATTCCAGACGCTTTCGCCATGGCGAATCAGTACGAGCTTGTGCATGGCCAACTATCAGCGGGGCCTTGCTGCGCTGGCAAGCGGGATTGGGGACGACGAGGGCCGAACCCTGGCAAGTCTTCCCGATTCAAAAGCGGAATTCGACCCCGAGCCCAGTCTCGCGAAGGTCATCCTGTTGCACGCCGACACGCCCCAGTGCAATCCTTGCCGAATCCGGAACTCCCGTGCTGCCTGGAAAGGATACTACGTTGAAGTGATTTACCTGAAAGGATTGATTGCTATAGGTTTGTGCAATGAAAAAGGTAATATTGTCCGAGGCCTGAATTCCAATTTCGGCGCCCAGCGAGGTCCCAATGATGCGCGCGCGATCGCCCTCGCCCGAATACGATGTTGCGGCATAGTTGCCTGACGCAAATGAATTGTTGTATCGCCACAGTCCGGATGCGCGATACCAGCGTCCGGTAGCGCGCAGGTAGAAGAGCGGCGAAGGCTGTACTTCCAGAGAAATGGCTGCGACCGCGCCAAAAGCCCGTGTTTGTTCTTCGCTGAAGGAAGATTCGAAACTTGCTGCAGCATGGCTATCAATTCTGCGAAAGATAGGACCCACTGCCGCGCTCAGGTACAGGGCATCGCTCAACTGCCAGTGGTAAGCGCCATAGAGTTCAAATTCCCTGGTCTCGATGCGGCCATAGCCCAGGGATGCCGCCGGATAGAACGATGAAAGCGCAACGGTCCGGCGCGGGTTTTCCAGGGTATAGGTTTTTGCCTTGAAGCCAAGTTCAAATTGATCGCTCAGACCATAGCCAAACGCCAGCGGCGTGGAGTAGCTTTGGTCCCCGGAAACCGATCCAGGAAGGTAGCCATAGGATCTGAGCTGAGCGTCCTGCGCCGCAAATAGATAACTTCGTTGACGAAGTTCCTCATACTGCAGCCGAACCGAGATCTCATTTTCGTGCAGCGGCCTGGCGCCCAGCGGAGACACAAGGAAGGGCGCAGCGCAGCAGACTGCAGCCCAGAGGGCGAGGGCAATCGCAGCCTGGCGACGGCGGTCAATATTGATCATGCAGGGGGGGCCGGACAATCCTTTGCCCCAGTCAATAGTAAAAATGGTCAAAGATTTGATTGTGCCGAAGATGATGTCCCGCTTAGGAAAAAGGAGCCCGCACCGGAAACGGTGCGGGCTCTTTCGCTCCCCTCGCAGATCTACAGGAGCCCTTTGCGAACAAGTTGCCTATTGAATGAAATGCAACCGGTGGAGCCGCCATTCCGCAGCGTAGAGACGGTTGCCGTCAAATGTCAGCCCGTAGATGTCGTTGGCAATGGGATCCGTACCCAGGAATCCTACCGGCGATCCGCTTGCATCCGTTGTTCGCAGACGATAGAGCGGCCCGCCGCCGTCGCTTGCGCCAGTATATTGCGCCATGTACAATATTCCGCCGGCATACGTGATTGCTCCAAATGCCAGGCTTGGTTCGCCGGTAGCCGCAAAGGCAGTCAGTGCTCTGGTCGCAGGATCGATCTGACGAATGGAGTAACTGATACTTCCGCCGCCATGCGCCAGAAAGATCCGTGATCCGTCTGTTGCCAGCGACTGCGGTTGATAGATACGAGCTGTCGCACCCGTTCCGAGTACGTCCCCGGCTAGACCGATAGTGCCGACCAGGGTATCCACATATTGCGTCGCCAGATTGATGCGTCGCACAGCATGATTGTTTAGATCGGCAACATATAGATAGGCGCCGTCTGTAATGATCCCTCGCGGCTGGTTGAATTGTGCACCCACGTTTGTATTGTCCGTAATTCCAGGCGAGCCGGCAACTCCTGCTACGGTGCTGACCTGGCGAGTAAACAGGTCAATCTTTCGCACCGTGTGCCCGCCGATCTCCGTCACGAATAGATTGGATCCATCGGTCGTGATTCCGTAAGGCTCATTGAAGCGAGCTCCGAGGGCTGGGCCATTCAATGAACCTGAGGTATAAGAAGCGCCAGCTAAGGTGTCCACAATTGCTGTTCTGGTGTCATAGCGACGAATGGCATGGTTTAGCTGGTCAGCGATGTAGATATAGCGACCATCCGTTGTTACGCCATTCGGATGATGAAATCGAGCGGCGCCACCGACGCCATTGATCGCTCCAGCCGAGGGAGCGCCAGCGGCCGTAATTGCCTTTGCATTGGCCGGTATGACCGGAGGCGTTGCAGAGTAGACGTTGCCGCTTACGATTTGAACACACCGAACCGGGACAGTGAGATCTGCATCGACCACCATCGCAACCTCTCCATTGCAGGCGCCCATAAAGGGATTCAGGGCCGATCCAACTGTTACCTGCGCATAGTTTGCCGCCCAGCCAGTTAGCGGATAAACGCCATCGGCGTTGATTGTTGCCGGTTCGGGATTGCCATCTACGGAGAGTCTCGCCGTGCCAACCAGGCCCGTCACATTTGCAGTGACCCTGAAGCGCGGAATAATGTTGAGCTGCACCGCCGGCGAGGTTTTTGCGCCAAGCGTAGCGCTTACATTTGCGATTACTGGATTGTTCGAAGTAGATACAACACCGTTCGCGTCAACGGCGCCGCCGGCTGCATCAATATTCCAGGACGATGGTAGAATGGGTATGTAGTTTCCGTAGGCATCCACGCCTCGTGCGTCCATTGCGTAGGTGTCCCGTCCATATACTACAATCGGACCTGCCGGAACCGCGCCATTCGTATCAAGCACTTGAATGGTCTTGATTTGGCCGGGGAGAATTTTGATGGCGAGAAAAGGAGCATCCATTGCCGTGTAGTTCACGAGCAGGCTGTAGTCCCCAGCCTGCCTGCCAAGCACGGTAATAGTATTGTACGCGGGATTGGCGATCGCCCGATTCTGCTGTTCCGGTGCAGCGCCCGGTGCAATTGGGAAAGGAACGATCTGGTTTTGCTCAACTGCCATGGCTTTGGTTCCGGCAGCGGGGCCGCCGCAAGCATTCCGAAATTGCGCAGTTAGCTGATAAGTCCGGTAGAAGCCGGCAGTGATTGGTGGCGGTCGCATAGCTGGCAGAGCTGAATCGTCCTGCCTGGAATGTAAACCTGCGGTGCCCGGAATCAATATCTGATTAATATTCTGGGGGAAGGCCGAGCTCGCCGTGCGATTGACATTGTCCAGCGCCGAAACCTGTAGCGACAGCTCAGGGCCTGCGCCGACTTGCCCCGCAGTGCATGGATCGCTCGCCCACACGGAGGCGGGGATCATGTAGCCGTACACGTTTTCGCGAAATCTTTCCGCGAGGGTAGAACCCGCAAGTGCAGGGTCCGCACCTTCAATAGGCTGCATCTCGACTGTTACTGGTGCAGAGGCGCCTCCCAGCAGACGTTGATAAGTAAGATTTACTTCAGCGATTGCCCCAAGCGGCTGCGGCGTGCCCTGTTCAACGCGTACGCGAACATATAGCGGGGCGCCAGCGACCGGCGTAGCGGGGAATGTATCCAATATCACTATCCTGGGAGCGGTGCTCGCGGCCTGATAACCGAGGGCCGCGGGGATGTATTGTGTAAAGTGCGTCACCTCGGCCGTAATAGTCCCGTTCGATACATCGACGTAGTTGGGCACGCCAATATAGCTCTGATTCTCCTCATTGTAGTACATGACCTCGCTCAGTTGCGGATCGAGGGAGGCATCGGCCATCGCGACAGCGTTGTAGCGGATCTGCAGCGTTGCGGGATTTGCGGGATCAAAGGTCGTCCCGGAGGGCAGCAATTCGTAGGCCTGTCCCAGGTCATGGAAGCCCTGCATGGGCGCAGCAGTGGGGGTCTCAAGTTTGCGAATCTCGATTAAGGTGTCCTCTTCCAGCGAGCCAGGCGGAATATGAAGCTGGACTTCGTTGTTCAGGTAGAGTGTGGCGCCCTGTTCAGCGACAACATACTGCGAGGTCATTTGCTGCGGGTTGGCCGGATCGAAACCGGGTATTTGTCCCGGTACAGCGGCTGGCGCTGCTGCAAGCAGCCACGCCAGCGGGCTAACGCCTTCGTCCTCTGTTCCGTCCAGGGGGTTGGAAATGCCTAGACAGTTGGCTAAGGCCAGGAAGGCCAGTACTGGCCAGGTTAATCGTTCAAGCTTCACATTGTCACTCCGTGTAGCCTTGCCTGCACGCGCTTCGTAGCAATTCCTGCGTATGGCAACGGCAGGGAATCTACGATTTGGGCCGTTGCCCTTCTCAAAAATTTTTGAATCACTTTTGATTTTTTGGCTCAGACTTGAACGTCGCCCGGGAGCGCAATTTGCCGCTCATTCTTGACAGATTGTCGCGCTTTGCCGCCTGATGGACTGGAAATGAGCCAAACCGCTTTGCCATCTGATCGCCGCCGCAGAATGAAGATGCCCCGATCGCTGCTGATCTCGGGTCTGATCCTGTTGTTGTTGCCTCTATTCAATTACCTTGCTGTTTCCTATCATCTCCTGATACCGCCGCAATACCCGATCAAAATACTCAGTCGTCTTAATCTAATAGAACTGGCTTTGATGGTACTGGCCATTCCGGTAGGGATCGGACTGCTCCGCGTAAAACGCTGGGGCTGGTACTCCTTCCTGGTCTTCGGGGTGCTATTGATTCTCTACAATATCTACGCACTTTCGACCGCTGTTTCGCGTTACAATTTGGTTGCACTGCTCGAAACCTGTGCGGCTATCGCGGCGATCTTTGTTTTTGTAAGACGCGATATAGCCGCTCCCTACCTGCGCATGTATCCTCGAGGCTGGCGCTTTCAGCGACGCGTACCGGTAGAATTTCCTGTACGGGTGGAAGGCCAGTCGGTTGTTATGCGCGACGCCAGCGATCGCGGCGTTTATGTCGCATGGGACGCAGGTCGGCTATCGCCGGGAGCGTCGCTGAAATTGCAGTTTGATCTGGGCGGCGAAAGTTTTGCTCTGGATGCCGGTCTGGTGCGTATCGATGCCGACGGTTGTGGAATTGCATTTCGCAACTTGAGTCGCAGCGATGCCAGGCGGCTGCGAAGCGCGCTGCAGGGCGCAAGCGCTGCGGCGTAGCCGTCCGATTGAGGACGAAATTCTTAGCTTCAACAAGGCGAGCATTGTTCACGTTCAATTGCTATGCTGTCGACTCAGCTAACCGGCGCTGTCGGCGCAAAAAGATCGATGCGGTACTGTCCTAGCATTACCCTCGCGCCGGCGCCATAGTTGGTTGTGTGGGTCACAGTTTCGTGGACCACCCGGGCGCAGCGTGCCTGCTTTTCGGACAGAATCCGTTCGACTCGCTGCCGGAGCAGCTGGTTCAATTCATCAATGCCGGTGAAGCTTTGATTGCCGGCGTCTTCGCTGAGCGCCGTTTCCCATTTCACGGTTAACTCGATCTCTTCGATGAGCTGATAGTCGTCGGGAACATCAGCCAGACGGTAGACAAGCATCCGCTCGTTATCCATGGCAGTCGTCCGCATCAAGGCCCGGCGACCGAGCTAATTTACCGGTTGCCATTGTTTCTCCGCCTAGAGATCGCCGTTGGCATCGATGCGTCCAAAAAAGAGATCTACGCCGCCGGCGTAGGGTAGAACCGCTGTCTTACCCTGCAGAGTTGGCGCGCTGGCATCAGAGTATCCGTTGAAGGCAGCGCCGCCAGATGGCGTTGGCACAATGCTGGTCGCTCGATCATCGCCGGCGGCCCCAAGCATTGTAAACCATTGCACGGCGCCGGTCGGACTGAATTTGACAGCAAGCAAATCGTTTGCTGCCGAAAATGCGTTGCGGGGCGCTTGACCGCCAAGACTGACAATTCCGCCGCCGACCAGACCGGCCGCGTAGACGTTATCCGTTGCATCAAAGGCGACAGCGTTAAGTTGATCCGCGCCGCCTCCGCCGATCATTGAATACCAATCCAGCGTCCCTTCTGGATTGTAGCGCGCCACAATGCCATCGCCAGCGCCGGCAAAGGGGATCAGCGGCGAATGCCCTTCCAGGCTGGCTAAGTTTGCCAGAACAGTTCCGCTAATCGCGATTTTACCTTGAGAATCGACGTCGACGCTCAAGTACTGATCAAAGCCCGCACTGCCAGCAAAGGTGTACCACTGCAAGTGGCCGCTGGCATCAAAGCGCGCCAGCATCCCGTCGTAGCCGCCAACGTAGGCATTGAGCGGCGCATGGCCTTCAATAGCCGGAACATTGGCGCTGACGCTGCTGGCCAGAACGGCGCCGCCGTCCGATTCACTGCTAAGACCAAACACAAAGTTCACCGCCGCCAGATCGCCAAAGAAGGTGTACCACTGCACATCGCCGTTACTGTCCAGTTTGCAGAGGCGGCCGTCGCTCCCTCCGCTATGAGCATTGACCGGGCTCTTGCCCTGCAAGGAGGGTACGTTGGCGCCGCTGGTGCTGGCCGCAAGAACGGAACCGTCGCCCAGGCCGATTACGCTCTTGCCCTGATCATCGCCGCCGGCGCCGAGAAAGGTATACCACTGAACGACGCCCGATGAATTCAATTTCACTGCGAGGTCGTCGTTGGCGCCTGTGTAGGCGTTGCGTGGAGTAAGACCGCCAAGCGCAGCGATATTGACGGAGGAATATCCAAAAAGAATGACTCCGCCGTCCGCAGTTTCGCTGATCGAATTCAAGAAGACATTTCCGCCGGCCGCACCAACAAAGCTGTACCAGTCCACTGCACCGCTTCCGTCGAGGCGAACGATCAATCCGTTTTGACCGGCGCCAGCATAAGGATTGAGCGCTGACTTTCCGCCCAGGGTTGGTATGTCTGCAGCGACGCTGCCAGCGAGTACAATGCCTCCGTTGGCGGTGAGGCACACACTTCGTCCCTCATCGCCGCCAGCCGCACCGGCGTAGCCGTAAAAAGTTGCCGTCGTTGTCGGTCCGCCGCGGCAGGGCCGAAAGCGCTGCTGACCGTACAGCAACAGTGCGGCCAGCGGGCTGCAGAGCGGATCGCTGGCGCGACACTCGAATTCAACGCAGGCCGCGCCAGACAGCCCGGCAAGCAGCACAAAAAAAAGATTACGGCAGATTCTGAAAGCTTGATGCATCATGTGTTCAGGATTGCATACAGTTGCTGCGCAGAAAAGGGGGAAAAGCTCCCCACGCTCAAAGCTCAGGCATTCAAAACCGTACCAGTTTTTAGTATATCCAATCCAAAGTGCAACAGCAAATCGCGAAGCAAAGTGAGCGGCAATCCAACGACGTTGAAATAATCGCCTTCGATGCTATCGACCAGGAGTGCGCCCTTGCCCTGAATGCCGTAGGCGCCGGCCTTGTCCATGGCTTCGCCGCTATCCAGGTAGTCCTCGATTTCGTCGGCGCTGAGTTGACGAAAGCGTACCAGACTCTGTCGAGCAGCAACACGCTCGTCAAGAACGACGCCGTCGCGGTCAACAGAGCAAACGCACAATCCGGTCCATACGGAGTGTAGATTGGCGGACAGGCGATGCAGGAATTGCCTGGCCTGCGCGCGGTCGAGCGGTTTGCCGAAGGGCTCGTCGCCAAGAAAAACAAGCGTGTCGCAGCCGACAATGATGCTGTTGCGTTCGCTGGCGGCCGCGGCCCGGGCCTTGCAACGCGCCAATTCCTGGACGGTTTCGGCGGGTGTCGCGCCCAGATGGTCTTCGGCGACCTCTGTGGCGATGACGCTGAAACGCAGCCCAAGCTGTTCCAGCAGCTGCCGGCGACGGGGAGAAGCGGAAGCCAGCGCCAGGTGAGGCGGCGCCTGGTTTTTTAACATTTCGGCAGGCTAATACTGGGTGATTGTGCGTCCACCC
Source organism: Leptospirales bacterium (assembly GCA_019694655.1). NCBI lineage: Bacteria > Pseudomonadati > Spirochaetota > Leptospiria > Leptospirales > Leptospirales bacterium. Next base: position 149,789 of record JAIBBN010000006.1, on the reverse strand, counting down.
TTCCCGGATCATTGACCCTCGTCGCGTAATTCTGTTGAAAAGGCGCCCGCCTGCTGCCGTTATCTACATAGAATGGTGAAGGGCATCCGAATGCAGCGAGGCTCGCGCAAAATGCTGAGCCGCAGCGCAGCCGCCGTCCTTGTAGGCGCGACGCTGCAGTTCGGCTGCCTTGGCAGTTTCAGCAGTTCTCCGCCCTACAGTCTCCTGCTGGCGCTGGCCAGCGGCGGCAGCGTGCTGAACGTCGACGTCCGCTACCTGGTGGGCTCGGGTCTGCAGATACAAAACGCAGCGACGGGCGAGCTTGTCAGCGTCAGCAGCGATGGCCTGGCCCCCTTTTCGCAATCTCAGCTTGGTCAGGACTACAGCCTGAGCGTTACGTCGCAGCCGGCCAGCCCGGCCCAGACCTGCAGTTTCGTCGGCGCTGCCAGCGGGACCCTGGATCAAGCCGTGACTGCGCAGCTGGAGTGTTCGGCTGCGGTAAGCTCTGTGCAGCCTCCCTTGCCTGGCATTCTGGCCACTTCCCAGGACATTGTTGTGCGCTTCAATCGCTCGATGACAGCAGGCAGTTGCATACTTGGCGGCGCGACGACCTTAACGCCGGCGCCAGCCGGCTATGTCTGGAGCAGCAGCAAATACGCAAACGATACGCTGACGTTGCAAAATGGTCCATGGTCGATCTTCACTTCCGCTCCCGGACGCACCCTGGAACTGGTTGGCTGCCTGGATGCAGACAGTTTGCCGCCTGTTGCAAATCCGATTGTAAGCGGCGTTTTTGTCTTTAATCCGACTCACGTTCACTATGTTACTCCCTCGGGCAGCGATGCGACTGGCGATGGACTCTCGCCGGCAACGGCAATGGCTACTATCGATAACGCCATCGCCGATTTGACCGGCGGCGTAGGTTGTGCGATTGGACCAAACCTGTGTGTTGTTCTGGTCGGCGCGGCAAGCGGCGGCTCCACCTACGTGCAGACGGCCAGCATGGCCAATTTTGTGGCCGTGGTTGGCGGTTACAGCACTGATTTCACGGTCAACAACCCCATCCAATATGCAACAATCCTGAGAGATCCGGGCGGCTGCACGCTTGGCTTGAATTTGGCAAATGATCCCTGCGCCACAGTGCGCTTTACCGACAACCTGAATGCCAGTGCAGCGATTCAAGGTTTCACCATTCAAGGTCCAGAAAGCGCCACCTACAGCGCTGCAGTTTCAATGCGCGATGGCGGGACAGTACTCTATAATACAATTCAGGGAGCTGCTGCCGGCGGCACCGTAGCCGGCGTCTTTGCCGGCGCGAACACCGGGTTGGGAGGCGCCACCATCCGCAACAATACGATCCTCGGCGGCGGAAGCTCATCAACAACGTCCATTGGCGTCATGATCTGGAATCCCCTTGGCCCGGATGTAGCCGTGCAGGATAACGTCATCAATGGCGGCCAGGGAGCTACTACCAATGGCATTCGAGTGGCTGGCGTCTCGCGCGCCTTGATGGCGCGCAACATAGTTTACAGCGGAGGCGACAGCGGCGGCGGCGCGACAGCCTATGGCATCTATATCGCGGGCTTGCCGACGAATACTACGCGCATCATAAACAATGTGATCGTCGGCGGTCGCAGCGACGGAACGAGCGCGCTATCCGCTGGCATTGGATTGGTAAACACAGGCGCTTTGGTCACGATCTACCACAATACCGTGGTCGCCCTGAGCGCCGCAGGCCAGAGCTACGCCATAGAGAATCAGGCGCCGGTGGTCACTCCCAGTAATCCTGACGTGCGCAACAATATTTTGCACGCCGGGCAGGTGTGCTTTCTGGAGGCGCAGGCGATTGCCAATGCGGCTACCTTCAGCTACAATGATTTGATCTGCACTACGGCCCTTTATCGGCGTGTGGTTCCTGCTACCGACTTCACAACGCCGGCGGCGCTGGGCGGCGCCGGATTTCCGTTTAATGTGACAGATGCCCCGGCATATAATAACACCAGCGATCTGTTCACCGGCTTCCAGCTCACGGCCTCGGCGCCCTGCAGTGTGGTGAAAGGCGGCGACCCGGCCTTGATCGGAACAGTTACCGTCGATCGTCTCAATGTTGCGCGCACTGGCGCCGCGCCGGCTGCCGCCGGCGTCGGCCCGAGTATGGGCGCTTACGAGCAAGAGAACGGCTGCATTTAGAAGATATGCGGCGGGCGCCGCGCTCTAAAAAGTAGACGATGGCTTGCCGCCTGGCGGCTGCTGCTGAGCCTGTCAGAAATGAAGCCGGCAGCAGCAAAGAATCGATCTCAATCAGTCGCCGGCGCAGCTTTGTTCGGCCTGCTGGCTTCACTTTCGCTCCTGCTATCCTGCGGCATCCTGCGCAACGGCGCGCCCGATTGCGATGACATTGCGATTCCGGAGGACATGCGCTGTATTCCGGCCGGGGCCTTTACGCGCGGCAGCGATCGCCAATCCAGAGACGAGGATACTCAGAAGCCCATTCACGATGAGGCGCCTGTTGCGCGCATCGAGATGAGCGCCTACTTGATGGATGTCCGCGAAGTCGCCTATCCTGAATACCAGCAATGCGTGCAGGCAGGCGTATGCAGCTACGCACATCCCAACTATCGTCACTACGACGGGCCGCGTCAGCCGATGGTCGGGCTCACCTGGTTCCAGGCGCGCGACTACTGTCGCTGGCGGGGCAAGCGATTGCCCAGCGAAGCGGAATGGGAAAAGGCGGCGCGCGGACCGGATGGGGAACTCTACCCCTGGGGCAATGAACCGGCGACCTGCCAGCGCGCCATCATTCAGGAAAGCGGGGAGAAGGGCTGTGGAACCGGCCGAACCTGGGACGTCCAGTCCAGACCCGTCTATCGTTACGGCCTGTACGATATGGCCGGCAATTCCTGGGAGTGGGTTAATGATTGGTACTCACATAGTTATGCTGAATGTGGCGCCGCCTGTCTGGGACGGGATCCGCGCGGACCTTGCAATGGGGCCGACGTCTGTCCGGGCTATTCTGAGAAAATCGTCCGCGGCGGTTCGTGGTGGTGGGACGGGGAGTATGCCGCAGGCAGCAACCGGCGGCCGCATTTCCCGGCCAACCATCCCTTCCACCATTTTGGATTTCGCTGTGCGCGCGACTTGAACCTTCCAAACCAGGGCTCGTGAGGAAAACATGAATCAGCCAGAACACTACGCAGAGTTTAAAACGGTGGCAGGGGATTTTCACGCCGAATTTCAGGGCAAAGTAATTGCCCGAAGCAACGCAGTCTGCGCCCTGCAGGAATTTCATCCATCGTATGAGTTTCCGCCGGTCTACTATTTCCCCAGGGCATCGATTGATTTCGGCATGTTCACTGGCAATGAACGACATACCAGTTGTCCGATCAAAGGCGAGGCTTCCTACTGGGATCTGCCGGAGGCGACGGATGTGATGTGGGGCTATGAGCGGCCGTTGCCCGCGGCGGCGCCAGTCAAAGATCACTTCGCTTTCGATCAGAGTCGCGGCGTTGCCCTGTTCAGGGACGGGACGCCGATCGAACCAATTGCCATTCGCAAAAAATAAGTCGGATTTGTGGGCAACGCCAGCCCGAGCAATCGGCGACGCTAAGGCCGCCGACGAAATTGCTCTTCTGCTCGCTCCTTGATGGCGCGATTCATGGCATGGAAACCCTGTTCGGTGGGCGTCAGGTCAAAGAGCGGAACCAGGCAGCCGGAGAAATGTTCCGATTGGCGCAACTCGGTGCGCGCCGGACCAAGCTCCACCAGCTCAAAGCGATGCTGACCGGTAAACAGTCCCGGGATGCCGGCCAATCTTCCACGCCATTCCAGGACGCTCTGCTCTTCGACCTCCAGAACTTCAGGCGAGAAGCTCATCGCCGACTTGCCAACGGGTTGAATCGTAGCGTTCAATGTTTCACCCTGCTTCCATTCGCCGCTCAGAGAGCGAATGAAGGGGTTCCAGTCCGGGTAGTGTTCTGTATCGTGCAATTGCTGCCAGACCGCCGCGCGCGGCGCCTCAATCTCAATTTTCGTTTCGATTGTTGCGCATTGTGCGCCAAATGCCATCACGGCGCTCATCGTCAGCAAAAGAAGGGACAAGTGGGACTTCATTCTTTGACTCCGACGTCGACAGCGTTGCAAGCCAGCACTTTTTCGCTTGAGATGTAATTTGAACTGGCCTTGGGCGGCGACTGTCAGGCTTCTTCAGAAGCTTGCCTACCGATTTTGCGAATCGTTGCTGGCCTCGCAATTCTCAATGAGATATGCAAAGACCGAGGCAGCCGTTTCCGGCGGCAGCAGCGGCGGCGAGGAGAATTCCACCCACCAGGGCGCCAGAAGAAAGAGCCAGCTGATCCAGTCTGTTCGCCGAATTGCGATTGCGTTTTCACAGAGCATCCGACCTTGTCTATCCTTTGTAACGATGCGATATCCAATCACGTAGTTTTTGACAGGCGCGGGGATGGTCATCAGAGTCAATCCCGAGACAATTGGCAAACAAGTGTCTATAGCGCCCTGCCCATCATAGCTGGTACTGGCGACAGCGTCGGCATAAATGACCAGATCATATTCCGATGAGACTCGCCGCGGCTCCTCGTACTCAATTGACGCGCTCCGAAAGACACGGAGCAGTTCCTGGCCGACAGGCAGAGGCAGCGTCGTGGACCTAAATTGCCCGGATTGCCCGGCGTGCCCTGCAATTCTTGATTGGAGAGTTGGTTCCCAGACCCAATTGCGCGAAATGATCAAAGCGCGCTGGGCGCCAAATTTCCCTTCTGGCGAGTAGGACAGGATGCTACGGATTTCTGAATCGCTGTATTGCTCTGCGCTGTTTGGGAGAGTTCCAATCCCAGGCGGCTCATCGATATCTGAGTACAGATAATATCGCGATTCAGTTCGAACCGTAACTCTGGTTCGAAAGCGGCCATCGGAGGCCGAAGCAAAGCCAATGCAGCCTGTTGCAAAAGCTGCTCCTACAACTAAGAGGAGACGCATTAATTGCACATTGGATGAATACATTGCGCCTGTCCCGGACCAGCGATAATTCATCCCGGCGGTTAGGTCCCGCCGGCGCTTCAAAAGAGCTGAACGCCGCCCACCTGCGATTTCAGAGTGTAAGCGACTGCCGGCCGTCCGGGGCCGCGTTCCAGCCATTTGCAGAACAAAAAGTCGCTGACGCGCGCCACAATGCGCAGCCTGCCCGCCGGCCGACCTTCGCCGTCTTCGGCTTCCAGCACATTGCCGTTGCGGGTCAGCTCAGTAGCATACATGCCCCAAACCACAACATCCGCATTTTCTGGCAGGGACTGCTCCTCGCGAATTGCGATTACCTGCGCGGCAAAATGCGCCGGCGAAGCGCCGCTGTTCGAAAGCGGCAACGGAAACAAGGGCTGCATCTGGAACCAATTGCTGAATTCGCTGCGCTCCACGGTTAACGGCTGCAGTAGCGCGCCGCCAACCTGGTTTGCTTGCCGGGCAAACGCAAAGATCAAATGATCGCAGTCCCAGCGTTCCAGAGCTGTGAGGCGATCGTCGAGATTGCGTTTGCCAAACAAATAGCAGCGTTCGCTACGCAGTTCCAGGCGACCCTCTACTTCGATGGCGCTGCCTTCATACTGACGCACGCGGATAACGTCCTCATCGTCGCGGCCAAAAACGCGCAAGAAAAAGAGCGTCTTTGGCTGGCGACTGTGCGCACTTCGGAAGTAGACCTCGCCGCGTTGATCGCTTTTGAAAAAGGGCAGGGCCGGATGGAAGGCGTAGCTTCCCTGCAGTCCCGCCGGCGCACCCGCCGGCGCGCTGCGAAAGGGCGGGCCGCCGGCGCTGCAGGCAAAATGAGAGATAGTCGCCAGTAGCAGCGCGAGGCCCGTAGCGCAGAATTGCAATCGCCGCATCAAATCCACTTCAGCCTCCGGAAAACATAAAAGAGTCCGGCGCCCAGAAGACCCATGCCGCCGACCGTCAGTGCAAAACCATACGGGCTACGTCCGCCAGGAATGAATTCAAAGTTCATTCCGTAAATGCCAGCTATCAATGAGACCGGCAGCAATATGGCGGTGAGCGTGGTGAGAATTTTAACGACTTCATTGGTGCGCCGCGTGGAAAGCGCCATGTAGGCCTCGATCGCAGACGAGATCGACTCGACTATGCTATCCACGCCTTCAATAATGCGTATCGAGTGGTCGTTGACGTCGCGAAAAAAGACCAGCGCATCCGGATCGAATCCGTCGATGCGCATCAAGTTCTCAAAAATTTCGCGATGACTGAGAATCGCTCGCTTGATATGCTGCAGGATCCCCTTGTAATTGAATACTTCGGTAATGGGGATTTCCAGATCCTCCATATACACGGAGTCTTCAAAGAAATCAACGCGATCCTCAAGCTGATGAATGATGGCCATCACGCGGTCTGTTTCGGTATCCAGGATGCGATGCACCAGATATTCCGGACCGCGCTGCAAGAGTCCGCGGGCAATGTCTGCGTTCTTCCAGAGATCATCGATGGTATTGCGATCATCGACGGTTATGGTGATCACCAATCGATTCAGCAAAATAAAATAGAAATTCAAGGCCTGCAGCGTGTGCCCCTCCAGTCGAAAGGCCCGAAAGATAAAAAAAACATAGTGTTCGAACTTCTCTTTCTTGATCCGCGTCATCGGGTTCATAATGTCCTCGATGGTCAGCGGGTGGATGCGAAAGGGGGCGAGGGCGGTCTCCAGCTTGAATTCGTTATTGGTTGTGATATGCAACCAGCCAGGCTCATAGGTCTCGATTTCCGGAAGCTCGGCGGGCTCAGGGCACTCCAGCTGTTGGTTGGCGCTCAGCAATCGGACGCGCATGGCAGACTGTCGAATTGGCCCGGGAATCAGGGTGGGGCAAGTGCAAAAAAAGAATTGTCCGGGCCCTGCGACGACCTCAGCTGAGCTGTCCCTGGAGGCTCTTGTGGTTCGACGTTTTGGCCAGATTTTGCTGCTTTGTACGGCGCTATTCTCGTTGCTCTGGACGCCAGGTTGCAAGAGCAACGGGGAAGAAAAAGAAGAGGGGGCCAGCGGCGGTTTCCGCGCCGAACTGGAATGCGGCAACCCGCCGCAGCTGGCGGTTTTTTCCCGCGAAACTGGCAAGCGCACCGAGGCTGGCGCCGTCGAGATTCCGGAGGGGAAGACCTGCGATCAAATGGAAGACGCAAGCGACCTGGAAAAACGGCGACTGCCGCGGACCGGCGAATGGCTCTTCTTCCATGAAAACTCCAGCGCCATAGCCTACCGCGGCGTCTTTGTCGCTGGCAAACGCGAAGGCGAGTTTCGTTTTTTCAATGAACAGGGACAGCTGACGCGCACCATTGAATTTCATGAAGGCCAGAAGCAAGGGCAGGAGATCGGATATTTTCCCGGCGGTTCGGAATGGAAGGAACGCGGACAGAATGCGGGCGGGAAGAAAAACGGCGCCTGGGAAATCCGTGCCGCAGCCAACAGCAACTGCCTGTCCCATGGCAATTTTCGAGACGATGAAAAGGACGGCCTCTGGGAAGAGTGCGAACAACATCCTCAAACCCGAGCCTGGTTTATCGCCTTTCGCGGCAGCTACCGCCAGGGCCTGCGCGACGGCCGGGCGCAGTTTCTCAATCCAGAAGGCCAGGTGCTCAGCGAGGGCGAGTTCCGCGCCGATACCTCGGAGGCCTGTTTGCGTGAACCGCCCGGCGGCCAGCGCGCCAATTGTGGCAAGCGCACCGGTCAGTGGCGTTCCTACTATGCGCCGGGCCGCGTTTCCACGGAGGGCGGCTACAACGCCGAGACCGGTCGACGCAGCGGACGCTGGGTCGAGTACTACCAGAGCGGACAGAAGATGGCGGAAGGTCCGCGCGAACATACGCGCAACGGACTGTGGACCTTTTATGCCAAAAGCGGCGCGATCCTCGGTCAGTACTTCTTTGAAAGCAACGATTTCTCGCCGCGACGTGCGGTTGTCTACGAAGACGGCCACAAGGTTGGCGAAGGCGAGGTTGCCGCTGGCCTGGTCAAGTACGACCAGGAACGCGACGAGTTGAAGATCAGCGGCATGGCGCGCAACGGCGCCTGGCGGCTCTACGGCGCCGGCGGTCAAATCGTCGGCGAAGGCGAGTACGCCGTTGGCAAAAAGCAGGGCCGCTGGCGCGAGTTGCGTAACGGCAGCTGGGTCTATGTTTGTTACATGATCGGCCGCGAAACAGCCTGCCAGTAAGCCGAAAGCAAATTCAGCCGGCTGCCTTCTTCTTGCTGCGCGGGCCAGCGCTCAACGCCAGCCAGACGCCGGCGGCCAGCAAGACCAGATTTTTGCCAACGTTTGCTATCTGACCGCGATCGGCAATTTCAGTCAGCCGACGAATGGGCAGGCGACCGGCTTCCTCCGGCTGCGCCGCCACGGCCGCCTCGCCCTGTTGACGCGCTTCCCGCGCCGATAGGATGTGCGAGGGCGTTGCCGGCAGAAGAAAGAGCGCCAGCAGGATGGCGCCCCACTGTGGGCGAAAATCAAACATCAAGGAAAGTCCGCTCAGTCCCAGAAGGGCGATGGCACCGGCGCTGGCCCACGGCGCCAGGCTATCGCCCAGCATCGCCGCGCTGGTGGCGACGGTGTCCGGCCAGTGCAACAAATTGAATACGAAGCCCAACAGCAGTTGCGCTCCAAGTACAATGCGCACTGCCAGTCGACCGATGTTGCTGTAATCCTTCATGCTGCTTGCTCCTCTGCCAGAAGTTTCAGTCCTTGCTCCACGCTGAGAACAGGCGCATAGCCCAGCTCCCGCCTGGCGCGATCAATTCGAATTGTGCAGCTGGCGGACATGATTGCCGCGGCGAAGCGCGTCAAAGGCGGCGCGGCCGCGGCCCCGCGCAGGGCATAGATTGATTCCAGCGCGGCGGCGCTGGCGCGCGCCAGCCAGGAGGGCATCGACCGCTGCGGCGCCTGCACTCCGCGCGTGGCCATCAAGCGCGTAAGAAATTCGCGAAAGGTCATCGATTCATCGTCGGTGATGAAGTAGACGCTGCCGCCCTTGCCGCGCTGCAGCGCCAGCTCAATTGCGTGAACAAAGTTATATATGTGCGTGACGGAGGTGCGGGCCCGGCCGCCGTCCATCCAGGCAAAGCTCCCCTTGCGAACCATATCCACCAGCGCCGGCAGCACCGTCTGATCGCCGGGTCCCCAGACCAGTCTTGGCCGCAGGCAGATGGTTTCAAAGACGCCGTCTTCATTGGCAGCGCGGACCAGTTTCTCGGCCTCGGCCTTGGACCAGGAGTAGAGGAAGCGCTGGCGCTGGGGATAGGGGTATTCCTCGTCAATGTCGATCATGTCCTGCCCGACAAAGAGCGCCGCCTCGCTGCTGACGTGCAAAAAGCGTCGCACGCCGGCCGCTCTGGCCGCCTCCAGCAATTGCCTTGTGCCCTCGATGGTAACTTGCTGGAAGGCCTCGCGCGGACCGTACTGCTGGACGTAGGCGGCGCAATGGATGACGACATCAATCCCGCGCAGATCGTCAGGTCGGATTGCGCCCAGCTGGCCGCGCAACGGGACGGCGCCCAGGGTCGCGATACTGGCGTCGCTCTTTTCAGAGCGCGAAAGGGCCAACAGTCGATGTCCGCCGCGCAATTTTGCGGCAATCGCGCCGCCGATAAATCCGGAGGCGCCGGTCAGGAAGATGTTCAATTCGGGCCCCCGCACGATTCCATAGTTCGATATATATCGAACTATGGAATCGTCAATTCAGATTTGGCGCAAGCGGAGCAAATTTGGCTGGCCCGCTTTCGCGCTGCAGACCATGTCGGAAGGAATGTCGCCCGATCCTCAGGAAATCAAGAAGATGGCTGCCGTATTTCAGGCCCTTGCCAACCCCAATCGCCTGCGCCTCTACCTGGAAATCGTGGAGCGCCAGGAGCAGCGCATCCACGCCCGCGGCAAATGTTATCTATCGGACATTGTGCGCGGGCTGAGCGTCGGGTCGCCTACTGTTTCGCATCACGTGCGCGAACTGGCTCGCGCCGAATTGATCAGTACCGAACGCATCGGCAAGCAGTTAGCCTGCAGCGCCAATCCAGCCACGCGCCGCCGGCTGCTTGCCTTTCTAAAAAACAAGCCACAGGGCGCCTTGCGGTTGCCGCGATAGCTCCCTTGCCTCAACCCTTCCACGCCTCCATCTGCACCTTCAGCATCCCTGGAACGAAACGCAGCACCACGCGCGTCTGCATCACCGTAATCTTTTCAATGGCGTCGCGGTAGTGAATCTCAACGCCGGGATAGATGGCCTGTCTGGCTATGACGCGCACCTCGGCCGGATTGAATCGCGACTCGCGGAACTCGGCAATCTGTTTTCCCAGGCGCTCGCGCAGCTCCACCAGTTCCTTGTAGCGATGGTAGACGGCGCGAAATTGGGCCTGCTTGTCCACCGGCACCTGCCCGCGCATTCTCGTGATGTAGTTCTTGATCTTGGCAACATCATCGCGCAACTTCTCATGGTCGCGCTCTGTGTCCTCCAACTCTTTAATATGCAGTTTGTAGTACTGCATGTTACGGACATGGACGCCCAGATTGATTTTGGTCGGCGTCTCTGTCCGCGATCCAATGTTGTCCGCTGTCACCGAGCCATATGCGGTCAGCTCGCCGCCGGCCAGCGCCGAATTGGAGCCCGCTACGCTCACATTGCCATAGCACAGAACCTGACTGGAGATGATCGATTTGTAAACTTGAACGTCGCGCTCCACCGTCACGACAGAGTTATCGATGTAGGTAGCCGCCAGATCGCCGCCAACAAATACCTGCCCCTCATGGCGCGTGTTGATGCCTTTGCGCACCGTCAAACTTCCGCCAACGCGCACCTGGCCGCTTTCCATGGCGCCGCCCACTTCCATATCGCCGGTGCAGTAGGCCTCGGCGGCGCGCTCGATGGTATTGCCAATGCGCACGTGGCCATCGTAGTTTACGTTTCCGGATTCCAGGCCGACGTTGCCGGGGATCTGTAGAATCGGATTTACATCAATGCGATTTTTTTCGTGAACAAAGACGCCGCGGACGCGCGCCACAATTTCATTGGAGCCAGTCAAAATCTGTACGTTGGGGCCATCGACAATATCCGCTCGTTTGGGCGCCGGCGGCTCGACCTCTTCGCCAAAGATGTCCATCCCCGCTTTGCCTGGAATGGGCGGAAAGAGCCTGGCCAGCGCCTGGCCCTTTTCTACCATACGGTAGCGCATCACGTTGCGGTAGTCGGCGCGGCCATGTTCATCAATGGTGACCGGCGGCGGCGGCGGAATCAGAACTTCCACCTTGCCATCCTGGCCAGGGCTTGGCGGCAACCCGCGCGCCAGGACCGATTCAAAATGGTGGTGATTGGTCCCGCGGGCAAACTCGTCCAGCTGCCGGCGAATCTGTACGTGATCAATGCCAAAAACGATCTTGTGACTGTTCAGCAGGTCCATGACCTCATCAAAGGTCAGGCCGACAGGCTGCTGGGAGCGCACCAGCAGACGAGCCTCCATTCCGTCGGGGCTGATCTGCAGTTCCTTGCGAATCTCATTGCCAGAGACTTCAACCGTTGTCGGAGGTGGCTGCGTCATGCCTAGTTACAACAAGCTGAGCGGCTCATTCTTGCGCGCCAGCACTATTCAGTTTCGGAGCATTTGGCCCCTGCGCCGCCCCCTTTTCGCCGATACTTTAAACAGTATGGTCCTGCACTTGTCGCATCGGCGTCCCCGCACAACAAGGCTCGCCTGCGCCTTGATTGCCGGCCTGCTGTGCGCGCTGGCGATTCATTCCGCAGCATCGCAGCCTGCATCCGCCGCGGATCTGGACCGCGAGTTTTACAATGACTATCTGGACAGCCTGCCCAACGAGCGCCAGGTCCGCCAGGAAACCCTGGAGCGGAACCTGCTGAGCGCCGTGGTGCGCAACATCCCGCGCGAAGATCCTTTCTCCGGCCCGCAGTTCGTACGCAATTTGACGGCCAGCGGTCTTCGCTACCAGCGGATTACCAGGGCGTCGGCCTTTGTGCGCGGTATTTTCCAGGAGCTGCCCTACCTGAAAGAAACGGAGTTCATGTGGATTGTGCGCGCCGGCAACTACACTGTCTTTGTCAGCTATCGCGCCAACCCCGAGCGCTTCGTTCAGTCCGAATTTCAGATTCACACCATCGTCCGCTCGGCGCCGCCGGCGGATAGCCACAGCGACGATCCAGGCTGAAGCCAGCCGGCTCAGCCGCACGACGCTGCTGACTGAAAGGACTTGTAGCGCGCCCCTGCGGGCGGCAGCCTGGCGATTGTGGCGCTACGCTACGAAAAGAAGAAATACCGCCGCGCTCTGGTGTTGTCCGGCGGAGGCGCTCGCGGGGCCTATCAGGTTGGAGTCTGGAAGTTCCTGCTGAGCATGGGCTGGAAGCCCGATCTGGTCTGCGGCACTTCGGTAGGCGCCATCAACGCAGTGGGCATCGGCTGCGGCCAGAATCTGGAAGAGCTGATCCAAATCTGGAAGACAATTGAGCGCGGCAAAGTGTACCGCGTATCGCTGCTGACGCAGATCATTCAATTCTTTACGCGACGCAGCTTTACTCCGGTGATGGATACTGCGCCGCTCAAGGCTTTCTTGCAAGAGCGCTTCAACCTGCCTCAGCTGCGCAAGAGCGATATCGAAATCGTAATCGCTGCAGTGAACATTCTGACCAGTCAGTTGAAATTCTTCAACCATCGCGTCATCGATCTGGAACATGTGATGGCTTCCAGCGCCATACCCATTCTGTTTCCCTGGCAGTACATTGATGGCGTACCGCACTGGGACGGCGGCGTCATGATGAACACGCCCATTCTGCCGGCGCTGGAGCGCGGGGCCAGCGAGATCATTGTAGTCTTGCTCAGTCCGGTAGGCGGCGGACGTCTGCCTCTGCCGCGCAACCGCCGTCAGGCCCTGGAGCGCGTCTTTGAGCAATCGCTGAACGGCAGCTATGAGGCCTTCATGTCGCACCTTGCCTGGAATTTCAAGATGGGTCGCGGCGGCGTTTTTCGGCGCTTGACGCGCGGCTTCCTGAATGTCGACGGACTGCGCGTGGCAACAGTGGCGCCGGAGCGCATGCTTGGGTTTGGCTCGATCATGAATTTCAGTCAACGCCAGGCGGATCAATTGATCCATGAAGGCTATACGGACGCCAAAAATCAGCTGGCCAGCTTCTTTGGTCTGAGCGACGATCCCTATTGAATTCTGACGGCAGGCAATGAAGCGCAAGCTTCGGGAAGCGCCGCCGGCAAACATCGGCCATACTCCACGCTATGGACAGACCAACGCAAAAATCTGCGGCCGGCGAGGCCGCCGTTTGGCGGGCGCTGGACTGGCTGGAAGGCGGTCTGCAGCAGGGCCAGCGCTTCAGCCTTGGCCAGCTGGCGGCCCACGTGGGGCTCAGCGAATTTCATTTGCAGCGCCGTTTCCGCCAGGCTGTCGGCCTATCGCCGCGTCGCTATCAGGAGAAGCGTCGCCTGCAACAATTCAAGCAATCGCTGCGCAGCGGCGAGGACGTGCTGGCGGCAGCGCTCGACGCCGGCTTTGACTCGCTGCGCCGTCCTTACGAACTTGCGCCGCGCGAGCTGGGCATGAGCCCCGGCGCCTACCGTCGCGGCGGACGGGGACTGCAACTCCGCTACTGCCTGTTTTCGTCGCCGCTGGGGCGCGCGCTCTTAGCGGCCAGCGAGCGAGGAATCTGTGCGCTGTACCTGGGCGATGGCGATGTCCCGCTGCAAGCGGAGCTGCTGGCCGAGTTCTGCCAGGCGGAGCTGCTGCGCTCCGACAGCGAGCTGCAATCGGAACGGGCCGTGGTCCTTGCCTATCTAGGCGGGCAACGCCGTGATCTGGACCTGAATGTTGATCTGATCGGGGCCGAGTTTCAACGTCGCGTCTGGGATGCCCTGCGCCAGGTTCCCTACGGTCAAACGCGCAGCTACGCGGCCATTGCCGCCAGCATCGGCCAGCCGCGCGCCAGTCGGGCGGTGGCCGGGGCCTGCGCCGCCAATCGCATTGCCCTGATCATTCCCTGTCATCGAGTGGTTGGCAGCGACGGCGCCCTGCGCGGCTACCGCTGGCATCCCGATCGCAAGCGGCGCTTGCTCGAACTTGAAAAAGGCCCGGGCTCTTTGCCTTGAAGTTCTGATGGCCGCCGTCAGATAGGGCGCCGATGCTCGACTACCTGCGCAACCAGCTGCAACTGCCGGTCAGCGATCCGGTATTGATCTTTGCCATCGTGCTATTTGTGATTCTGGCCGCACCGGCCCTTGCCCGTCGCCTGCGCGTTCCGGGCATCATCGGTCTCATTCTGGCCGGCGCCGTTATTGGCCCCCACGGCTTTCATCTGCTGGATCGCGACGCCAGCATCGAACTATTTGCTGCCGTTGGTTTGCTCTATATTATGTTTCTGGCCGGCCTTGAAGTCGACCTTAACGACTTCAAGAAGAACCGCTATCGCAGTCTGGTCTTTGGCCTGCTGACTTTTTCCATCCCAATGTTGCTGGGCATCGCCCTGTCGCGGGCCCTGAACTTTGGCTGGCCGACTTCCATTCTGGTCGCCAGCATGTTTGCCTCGCATACTTTGCTGGCTTATCCATTGGTCAGCCGCATGGGAGTGGCGCGGGCGGAGTCCGTCGGCGTAACCATTGGCGGAACATTGATTACTGATACGGCTGCCCTGCTGGCTCTGGCCGTGGTCGCCGGCGGGGCCAGCGGCGAGCTCACTCCGGTCTTCTGGCTGCGGCTGCTGCTAACAATCGGCGTGGTCGGCGCCATCACCGTCTGGGCTTTTCCTTTGCTTGGACGAATCTTCTACAAGTACGTAGAAGATGAGGTAGCCCATTACACCTTTGCTCTGGGCGCGGTATTTCTTTCAGCCTTTGTCGCCCACGTCGGGGGACTGGAACCTATCATTGGGGCCTTGCTTGCGGGCCTGGCGCTCAACCGACTGATCCCGCATACCTCGCCGTTGATGAATCGCATTGAGTTCATCGGCAACGCGCTGTTTATTCCCTTTTTTCTGATCGGCGTCGGCATGCTTGTAGATTTTCGCGCGCTGTTTGCCGGCTGGGATACGTTGCTGCTGGCGGCGGCAATGATTGTCGTGGCCGTGGCCAGCAAGTGGCTGGCAGCCTTTGCCACTCAGAGAATCTTTCGCTTCAGCGCCGCCGATCGCGGCATGATCTTTGGCCTTTCCACGGCGCGCGCCGCCGCCACGCTGGCCGTCGCTCTGGTCGGCTTTGATCTGGGCATTCTTGATGCCAGAGTGCTCAATGGCGCGGTGCTGCTGATTCTGGCCACGTCCATTCTCAGTTCCATCGCTGTAGAACGCTCGGCGCGCAAGCTGGCGCTGCAGACAGAGTCGCTGCCGGATAGCGGCGGTCGGCAGCAAAAGATCCTGACGCCCATTGCCGATCCGCGTACGATTGGCGCGCTGATCAGTCTGTCCTTAATGATCAAGGCGCCGGACAATCACGATCCAATTTACGCACTGGCGGTGGTGCGCGACGATGAAGAAGCGCGCCAGCGCGTGGTAGCAACAGAAAAGATGCTGCAAGGCGCGGCGCGATTGGCTTCCGCTTCCGGGCAGCAGGCCAAAATCATTACGCGCATCGATTTGAATGCTGCGCTTGGCATCCTGCGCGCCGCCAATGAATTGGCAGCGACGGATATCGTCCTTGGCTGGAACGCGGCCCCCTCTGCGGCGGCGCGCCTCTTTGGCAGCGTGCTGGACGGCGTGCTGGCCCGGGCCAGCCAGACGGTGCTGGTAACGCGCATCGTTCAGCCGCTCAATACCGTAAAGCGCATGGCAACGATCATTCCCGAAAACGCCGAAAGCGAGGCCGGCTTTGAACACTGGCTGCGCAGTATGATGCGATTGTCGCGGCAGCTGGGGCGTGACATCAGCTTCTATGGACCGGCTTCAGGCCTCAACGCCATTCAAGGCCTGTTGCATAGCTGGCGCTTCAGGGGGCAGGCGCACTACCATCCCATGTCCAGCTGGCAAAATCTGAATGACCTGTTGTCCACGCTGGGACCCGACGATCTGCTGGTCTTTGTCGCTTCGCGCGAGGGCGGCGTATCCTACCAGCGACATATGGAAACCGCGCCCCAACATGTGATCCAGAATTTGCATCAGTCCAACGTCATCATTCTTTATCCGGAGCAGGATCGCAGCGCCGACACGTGGTTGGAGCCGGGCGCCCCGCCGCCCGGCGTATTGCTCGACAGTCTGGAAAAATTGCGCGCCGCTGGACGCTGGCTACGGCGCCATAGCTGAGACCGCGCCCTCCAGCGGCGGCCGGCGGAGGATTTAGCCGGCCAATTCCGACCACCGTTCCAGTAATTCGGCCAGCTCGCGCTCTACCTCGGGATGGCGCTGTGCAGCAGCGGCAATGCGCTCGGCCAGCGTCTCGCCGCCGGAAAGCGTGTTGCGCAGGCTGCGCTCCTCTTCTTCCAGCGCTGCAATGCGTCGCTCCAGAGCCTGCACCTGACGACGACGCTCCTGCGGCGCAATCTTTGGTCCGACTTTTCGATCCTTTTCAGTGGCGCGCTGTAGATCGGCGACGCCCGCTCTGTCTTCAGACAACATCGTTACTTGCTCGGAGCGCTGGGCCAGATACTCGCTAAGAGGGCCGACATGACCGGCGATCTCGTCGCTCTGACCATCGAGGATCAGCAGTTCATCGACAACACGATCCATGAAGTAGCGATCATGCGATACAGCCAGTACGACGCCGCGGAATTGCTCGAGAAATTCTTCCAGCGCACTCAGGGTATCGATATCCAGATCGTTGGTCGGTTCGTCGAGAATCAAAAAATTCGGGTTGTGCATCAAGAGGCAGACCAATTGCAGTCTTCGCCGCTCGCCGCCGGACAGCTGTTTGATCTGTACATATTGTTGGTTCTCGTCGAATAAGAATTGTTCCAGCAGGCGCGCCGCCTGTGAACGGGCGCCGGCCGGCGAGTTGAAGCGTTCGGTTCCCTGGGTCTGCACAAAATCAATGACCTTCTGTTCTTCCGGCATTTCCATGCTCTGCTGGTCGAAGTAGGCGATGCGTGTATTGACGCCGACAATGACTTCGCCTTCGTCCGGCGCCAGTCGCCCGCCGATCACAGCCAGAAGCGTACTCTTGCCGGCGCCATTGGGCCCGGCAATCCCCAGACGTTCGCCCTCTCGAAAGTAGCGCGTGAAGCCGGAAAATACAGAGCGCGCGCCAAATCGTTTGCCGATGTCTTTCAGTTCCAGGATCTTATTGCCCAGACGCTGGCCATCGCTTTCCAGCTGCAACGAGCGCTTTTGCTGCGGGCGATCGCGTTCTTCCACGGCTCGAATGCGATCGATGCGCGCCTTCTGCTTCGTACCCCGAGCTTTCGGCTGTCGTCGCAGCCATTCGCTTTCTTTGCGCAAAAAGCTGCGCGCTTGCCGTTCGTTCAGGGCCAGCGCCGCTTCGCGAGCGGCTCGCGCTTCCAGGTAATCGCTGTAACTGCCGCGCGTCTGATGCATCTTGCCGCGATCCAGCTCCAGTATACGATGAACAACGCGATCCAGAAAATAGCGATCGTGAGTTACCAGCAGGAAGGCGCCCGGGAAATCTCGCAGATAGGCTTCCAGCCAGAGGATGCTGTCCACATCGAGATGGTTGGTGGGTTCATCGAGTAGTAGCAGCTCGGCGCCGCTGAGCAATACCCTGGCCAATTCCGCCTTGCGCAGTTCGCCGCCCGAAAGTTCGGAGAGGACCCGCTCCGGCGACGGCGCGCCCAGGCCCTGCAGTACCGTATGCCGGCGTCGCGCCGTCTCGCTGGAGACCTCAGTTGCAATCAGTATGTCGCCGACGCGCTGGCCAGCGGCAAACTCGGGACGCTGCCTCAAGAGCGCCATATGCAAATCGCGCTTTCGAACTACCCTGCCGCGCTCGGGCTCGCTTGCGCCAAAGACAATGGCGAGCAGGGTCGACTTGCCGGCGCCATTGGCGCCGATCAAAGCCACATGCTCGTCTTCGTCGATCCCGACGGATAAGTCGCTGAATAGCGCCCGGTCGCCGCTGCTATGTCCCAGGGAATCGAGCGAGATCAGGTTCATCCGCCGCCTGGATAATGGACCTCAACCGATTTGCAATACAATCTTTCCGCGCGTGTGCAGCTTCTCGATCTGCTCGTGAGCGCGCACCGCCTCGCTGAGCGGCAAGGTCTCCAGCGCCGGCGCTTGCAGTCGGCCATGCTCAAAGTGCTCGCGCAGTATTTCCAGCTGGCGAGCGCTGGGGGCTACGAAAACATATTCATGGCGTATGCCCTTATCTGCAGCCAGCGTACCCGCTGCGCTTTTGAGAATGGAGACCAGTGCGCCGCCGCTCTTGCACAAATCGTAGGCCTTTTCCGTAAGCTCGCCGCCAACGCAGTCAAAGACCAGATCAAAAAGGCCGCGGCTTTTCAATGCCGGGAGCCAATCGCTTTGGTCGTAGGAGACGCACTCATTTGCGCCAAGCTCCTTCATGTAGGCGTGGTTGCGCTCGCTGGCCACGGCCGTCACATGCGCGCCGGTCAATCGACCCAGCTGCAGAGCAAAGCTGCCCACGCCGCCGCTGCCGCCCAGAACCGCCAGCCGTTGACCTCGCTGCAATTTGCCGGCATCAAAGAGCGACTGATAAGCGGTAAGTCCGGCCAGCGGCACGGCCGCCGCTTGCTCGTAACTGAGCGGCGCCGGCTTACGCGCCAGGTAACATTCCGGTACAGCCATGTACTCCGTATAGCATCCCTTCTCGATCCAGGGTCGACGGCAGTAGCCAAAGACAGCGTCGCCCGCCTCAAAGCGCGAGGCGCCATGCCCGCGGGAAACAATATCGCCAGCCATATCCCAGCCAGGGATTGCCGGCAGTTTGCTTGGCAAAAAGCCTTCCAGTCTGCCGCGACGAATCTTGAAGTCAACTGGATTGACGCCAGCAGCGCGAACGCGAACCAGCACCTCGCCTTCGCCCGGCTCTGGCTGTGCGAGTTCGACCAGTTTCAAAACATCTGGCTCGCCAAAGTTCGCAAATTGAATTGCCTTCATCTCTTCCTCCGATCCCCCTCAAACGATTTGTCGTAGTTCTTGCAGTTGCAAGTAGCGGCAAGTACTCATCGAAATCGAGTTGTGTGAAAGCGCAGGAACTTTGAGATCGTTCGCGGAGGGCGTCGCCTTGTATCAGCGAATTTTTTTGTCGTCAGGCCTCTGCCTGGTTTGTTTCTTTTTGACGCTTTGCGGGCCGGCCCCATCAGACCCGTCGACGAACACTGCCGCCGAGTCGGCGCCGGCGGATCGCACTGTGAGTATTCGCGCTGATCTGTGGTGTCCCTTCAATTGCGAGGCCCAGGGTCAACAGCAGGGCTTCATGATTGATATCGCCCGCGAGGCCTTTGCGCTGCATGGAATTCAAGTGGACTATGCCTTGATGAATTGGGCGCGCGCGATCGAAGAAACGCGCGACGGGAAATTTTCAGCTATTGTCGGCGCTTACAAATCGGATGCGCCGGACTTCATTTTCCCCGCGGAGGAGATTGGTCGATCGCGCGACATCTTTATGGTACAGCGCGGCAACCGCTGGCGCTACCGCGGCCCTAACAGCCTGGCAGAGACAAAACTGGGCGTGGTCCACGAGTACGGCTACGGCGAAGAGGTGGACGCCTACGTCGAAGCAAACCGAAGCAATCCTGATCGCATCGAGGTTGTATACGGCGACCGCGGTCTTGACCAGAATATGCGCAAACTGGTTCTGGATCGCATTGGCGCTACGGTCGAGAATGAAACCAGGATGCGCTATTTCCTTCACCGCAATCCTGACATCGCCGCACAGGTGGAAGCGGCCGGTTCGCCGGGCGTCCAGCAGCGCACTTACATTGGCTTTTCGCCAAAGCGTTCGGATTCCGCTGAGCTGGCGGCGCTGCTGGATGATGGCATCCGCCAGCTGCGAAGCAGCGGCCGCCTGGCCAGGATTCTGGAAGCCTACGGCCTCGGAGACTGGAAGTAGATGTGGCTGCAGCGACTGCTGCGCGGCAGGACCCTGGCCCGCGATCTGGCGCTGGCGCTGATGGCCGCAGTTTCGCTGACGCTGGCGATCCTGGGGCTGGTCGTTTATCTGGTGCTGGCCGCAGATCAGGAAATGCGTCTCAGTGAGCGCACCGCGGAACGCGCCGACCGTCTGGCCGAAGTGCTCTCGTTGCCGATGTGGAACCTGGATGAGGACTCCATTCGGCGCATTGGTCGCGCTTATTCCGATTCCAGCGACATAGCTCGCATTGAGGTGCGCGATGAGAGCGGCGCTGTTTACGATTTCGGACCGCAACCGGCGCCTGGCTCGGACTTTGTCGTAGAGCGAGAGATCCGGCTGCGCGACCAGCGTCTTGGCCAGGTCCGCGTCTTTGTGACGCGCAACTCAGTGCGCAATTTGCGCCTAACGCTGTTCAGCGCTACCATGGCCTTTGTCGCCGCTTCCATTGCAACCATCTTGATTGTGACAAATTTCTTACTGCGCCGACTGCTGCTGGCGCCCCTGGCCCCGGTCAAACGCGGCCTGCAGCTGCTGTCCGAGGGCGCCTACCAGCACCGCATCGAGCCCTCGCAGCGCCTTGACGTGGATGAGATCATCGCCGGCATCAACACAATGGCGGAGCGTATTCAGAAGCGCGACGCCGAACTGCGCGAATCAGAACGCAAGTACCGCTTTTTGGTAGAAGACTCCGGCGATATCATCTTTGCTTTGAATGCTGCCGGAGAAATCGCCACCATCAATCAAGCTGTCCGTCGCTTGCTGGGGCGAAGCATTTCTTCAACTATTGGAATTCCCTTTGTGGATTTGCTGTATCGCAGCGGAACGATTCGCGACCTCTTGCGCATGGAGCAGATTGTACAGACCTTTCAACAGCTGAGCGCCGAAAAGCCGTCGATCAAGGTCAATCTGGAGCTGGGCACGGCGCAGAATGAACCGCGCGAAATGATCGTACAATTTGAGCGCGTCACGGACGAGAGCGGGGCGACTCTAACCTTTGGCAAGGCCATGGCGCCCTTCGAAAACCTGCTGGCCAAGCACACCGAACGAGAATCGCGACGCTTTGTAATCGGCAACTATGTTTCGATGGCCGATCTGGTTCTGGATGCAATCACCTCGAACTTGAGTCGCTATTGTGACGAAGATACGGCCTACGCTGTGAAGGCTGGCGTCAAGGAGATGCTGATGAACGCCATTGAACACGGGAATCTGGCCATCAGCTTCGATGAAAAGCACCGCTCGACCAGCGAGGGCACCCACTTTCAGTTGATCAAGCAACGGCAGCAACACCCGGACTACCGAAAGCGCACTGTGACCGTAGTCTACTCCTTGCGACCCGAACGCGTGCTGTTTGTCATTCGCGACCAGGGCGCAGGCTTTGACCACCGTACGGCCTTGCAGCGCGAGCAGGTTGACGCCGATCGCTACCATGGCCGTGGCATACTGTTGACCCGCCAGGTATTTGATGTCATTCGCTACAATGAGACCGGCAATCAAGTAACCTTGATGAAACGCTTCGGTCCGCCCAGAGACGAGGCCCGCAATTCCAACGCCGCCTGAGTCGGGACGCCCGGACGGCGCAAGCGGCGCCCGATTGTACGCCGTTTCGCCCCAAAGTTTGGCGCCCTGGCGTCGACCGAAAGGCCGTCGGCCGTAGCGCCGCACGGCAACGCCCCCCGGATGCAATAAAATGGCGTCGCCGCCCGCCAGAAAGCGGGAGCGAGCCAAAAATACTTGAGACTTAGACCATCAAATCTCGCTCTGCGCACTTTGAGAAAAAGGCGCTGTTCATGCATCAAATTGTTGAAAAGATAAAATGGTATAAAAGCATTACTGTGCTCATCGTTCTGGCACTCACGGTCATTCCGCTCTGGGACATGGCCGGCATTGCCTTGATCATGAGCACCAAGGCCAAGGACCTGGTGGTTCAAGAATCGGCGCGCCTGGTCGAGCAACAGGGCAACAATGCGATCGCCGAAATAGGTCAACGCTCGCTGCAGATCGAAGCCCTGGCCCGCAGCCTGGCAGCAGTCGGCGTCAAGGTGCCCCACGACATTTCATTGGTGCAACGGGTTGCCCCGCGCGTCATCGACTTCGACTCCGACCGCGATGTTGCCGGCGGCGGCCTCTGGCCGGAGCCGTTTCGCTTCTTACCTGGCGTGGAGCGACGCAGCTTTTTTTACGGTCGCGATAACCAGGGCGCACTGCAATACTTTGACGACTACAACCATGGCCGCGGCTACCATCACGATGAGTGGTACCCGGTGGTGCGCTATTCGCGCGATGGCAAATGCTTCTGGAGCAAGTCCTACATGGACCCATACTCCTACCAGCCAATGGTGACCTGCACGGTGGCCATGCGACAGGAGCAGGATTTTATCGGCGTGGCAACCATCGACTTGAAGCTCGAGGGCTTGCACGCCTTCATGCAGAAGATTCAGGAGCGGACAGGCGGCTATGTGTTCTTACTGGATCGAAACAACAAGTTCCTGACTTTCCCGCGACCGGAAATGGTCAAGCTGGTTGGCAAAGATTCGCGGGGCGAGCGCACAGAGGAATTCATCACAGTGCGCGAATTTGCCCGACGCCAGCCGTTGTTTGGGCCGATCGCTCAGGTAGTCGAGGACATGAACCGCGACATCCTGAGCAGCGCACGCTCTTCGCCGCGATTTCGCGCCGATGTGGCCGGTCGGGTCAATTCCGACAGCGATCAGATCACGCCGGAAGAAGCTGAATTCATCGCCGCCGTCATCGCCGATCCGCTGCGCGAACGAACGGAAAGTTCGCGCCTCTACCGCCAATTCCCCATGGACAGCGACTTCCTGCTGGGCGAGCATTCGCAAGCCTTCATTTTCCACGTGCCCGACTCCTACTGGAAACTGGTAGTTGTGAAGCCATTCTCGGAGATGCAGGCCGTCGCTTCCAAGATCAATCGCTTCATTCTGACGCTGGTTGGCGCGACGATTCTCTTTGGCATATTGGTCGCCGGCATACTGCTGCATCGCTTTTTTGTCCGCCCGATGCGCGCCACCACCCAGGCCGTTCGCGAGCTGGGCGACGCCGTAGCGGCGCGACAATTTGATCGACTGCATGAGAAGGAAATTCCCAGTCTGCGCAAGGATGAGCTGGGACAGCTGGCGGATGTAATCAACTCTCTCTCGCGGGAGCTGCAGCAAAGCTATGGATCGCTCTTGCAGCTGAACTCTGAACTGGAACAAAAGGTTCTGGATCGCACCCATGAATTGAGCGCCAGCCTCGACGAAATCCGCGCACTGAAATACCAGCAGGACGGCGACTACTTCCTGACCTCGCTGCTGCTCAAACCGCTTGGCGGAATTCGCCTGCAAAGCGACCTCGTTGAAATTCAGGAGCGGACGCTGCAGAAGAAGACCTTTGAGTTCAAGAAGCGCCAGGAGTCAATCGGCGGCGACTTGAGTCTGGCGCGCAGTATTGTTCTGCGCAATCGTCCCTGCACAGTCTTCTTGAACGCCGATGCCATGGGCAAATCGATGCAGGGGGCCGGCGGCATTCTGGTGCTCGGCTCGATGATTCAGGCTAACATTGAGCGATCGCTGGCATCGCCGCTGATCCAACGACAATCGCCGGAGCAGTGGCTCAAGTATGCCTTCACCGAAATGCACAGCGTATTCAAGAGCTTTGATGGCTCGATGCTGGTGTCGCTGGTGCTGGGCTTGATCGACGACGAAAGCGGCGCACTGTTCATGATCAATGCCGAGCATCCCGAGTCGGCGCTGTATCGCGCCGGCGAAGCTCGCTTCCTGAGCAATGACACTCCGCTACGCAAACTGGGCTATAGCGTCGCTGGCAGTCGGCTGCGCATTGCCGTGCACGAATTAATTGCAGGAGACATATTGATCCTTGGTTCAGACGGACGCGACGATGTCGCCACGAACACAGCGAACGCCGAACGGCGTATGAATGAGGATGAAACGCTTTTTCTCCGCCACGTCGAACAAGCTGGCGGCGATCTGGACGGCATCATAGAGTTGATCAAGGCCAGCGGCGAACTGACCGACGATCTCAGCTTGCTGCGCGTCCAGTACCGCAGGGGCGAGCTTCCCAAAGAACAGAACCCAGCAATGCGCGCGGCGCTGCGCAGGGCGCGCGAGGCCTGGCAGTCCAAGAATTTTGGCGAGAGCCGGCGCATCCTGGAAGGCGCTCTGGAGCAATAGGCCGACGAAGCCCTGGTATTGCGCGGCATGGCGCGCGTACTGCACCGCTTGCAGGACCATGGTCAGGCCGCCAGTTTTGCACGCCGCTATCTGATTATGCGTCCCGCTGATTCGCGCTTCCTGGAGCTGGGCGTTCAGATTTTCGAAGCGGCTGGCGCTATCGACGAAGCGATCGACTGCGGCGAGCGAATGCGCATTCGACATCCGGAGAACGCCGCCAATCTGCGACGCCTGGCCGCGCTGTACCGCAGCAAAGGCGTAGATGATCGCGCACGCAGCCTGGAGTCAGAGGCCGCGCTTGCAGCCGTAAACGACGACCAGCAGGCCGAACCATCTTGACCGATATTGCATAAGACGACGCGCGCGGAGTTGCCGGCCCTCTAGCGAGCCGCGCTTCCCGCGCGTCGTAAGTGGCGGTCAAAAAAGGCCAACAGTAGCTGGACTTCGGTTTCGTTGTAGCCGAGGGTCGTACGCATGTGGCCCTGCGGCAGTTCGCGGCGCTCCACGAAGACCTGCTCGCGAATCAGGGCCTGCTGGAGTTGGCGGCTCTGTTCGACTGGAACAATCCGGTCGTAGCGGCCATGAATCAATAGCGTGGGCGGATCGTCGCGACTGACATGGCGCAGCGGCGATGCCTGACGGTACAGCTCGGCGCGCTGGGAACTGGCAATATCCGCAGCGCCAACCAGCCCTTGCAGCACGGGCAGGTCATAGAGTTCATTCAAGTTGCTGGGGGCGCCGGCGGCAGCCACGGCCTGGATCCGCGCGGCGGCGCCGGCGTCGGAATAGGCCAGCATCAGCGCAATGTGCCCGCCGGCTGAATAACCCAGCGCTCCAATGCGCTGCGAATCGACCTGCAGTTCAGTAGCATGCGTACGCAGGTAAGCCGCGGCAGCCCGCGCGTCCTCCAGCTGGGCAGGAAAGGGCCACTGCGGGGCGAATCGATAGTTGATATTCAGTACTACATAGCCATGAGCGGCGAGGGCGAAGCTGACTGCAGACATGCGTTCCTTGCTGCCGCGACGCCAGCTGCCGCTGTGCAGGGCAATCAGCGCCGGGCGCGGTCCATCAGCCGCTGGCAGATAGAGATCGGCGCGAAGCTCGCCGGCAGCGGAGGCCGCGTAAACCACATCGCGCTGCACAAATAGACCCGGGGATTGCGGCCTGTCAAAATAGGAAAAGCCGCTGCAATGCAAAGCAAACAGCAAGGGCGCCAGCAATAGTCCGCTACGACCGTACACGACCATTGCTACAGACTAGCAAAAATGCCAGCGCAGGTCAAGGCGCCGCTGGCGGACGTTGCCGCCAGCGGACGCCGCATAGTCCCGGCATCTCTGCCCGCCGCCAATGGGCAGGCCGCAGCAACAACAATGCTCCGCGGCCTGCCCGAACCTGGCGGCCTTCAGCGCGCGGCGGCGCTCAGCACCGGATAGTCCAGATATCCCTTTTCGCCTGGCGTGTAAAAAGTGGCAGCATCCGGCTCATTCCAGGCGGCGCCGGTCTTCAATCGTTCCAGCAAATCAGGATTTGCCAGCCAGGGTCGTCCAAAGGCAATCAAGTCGCCGCGTCCGCCCTGCAGGTCTTCTTCGGCGCGTTTGCGATCATAGCCGCCGCTGAGAATCAGCGTACCCTTGAAGTTCTGTCGAATCGATTGCACCAGGCTTTGCGGCGGCTTTGGCGCCCCCATTGCACTGTGGTCGACCAGATGAATGTAGACCAGGCCAAGCGCCGATAGTTCCTTGCTCAACGCTTCGTACTGCGCATCTATTCCGGCAAAGGCCCCGCTATCGTTGAAGACCCCATAGGGCGACAGCCGGATGCCTGTTCGATCTGCGCCGATAGCGCCGGCCACAGCGCGAGCAACCTCAAGCGTCAGTCGATTGCGAGCGCCAGCATCGCGGCCATAGGCATCGTCGCGATCATTGATATTGGCGTTCAAGAATTGATCCAGCAGATAGCCGTTGGCGCCATGCAGCTCAATGCCATCGATGCCAGCCTCCACAGCGACGGCCGCGGCGCGGGCGAATTCCTGCACGGCGCGATCGATATCCGCCTGGCTCATCGCCTGCGGCACGGCGTAGGGCTGCATGCCAGAGGCGTCCGTATAGATCTCTCCAGAAAGCGGCTTTGCCGTCGGTCCGCGCACCACAGCGCCGGCCGGCAAATTCAGCGGGTGTCCCACGCGGCCGGTATGCATCAGTTGCACAAAGATGCGCCCGCCGGCGGCATGAACGGCCTCGGCCACGCCGCGCCAGCCTTGCTTCTGCTCTTCGGAATATGCGCCAGGGATGCGCGCATAACCCAGAGCATCGGGCGAGGGCGCTGTTCCCTCGGTAATGATCAAGCCGGCGCTGGCGCGCTGGGCATAATAGCGCGCCACAATTTCGCCCGGGATATTGCCCGCAGAACGGCTGCGCGTCATCGGCGCCATCACCACCCGATTTTTCAATTCGATCGGACCCAGTCGATAAGGTCCAAATAGTTCAGCACTCACCATCTATCTCCTCCGTGGTTCAAGGCCACGACATCATCGAAGAAAGAGCCAATATTTGTATCAGTTGGCGTTACATTTATTGGCCCGTGGCTGCCGCTGCAAAAAAAATTCAGGCGCCGGCGGCCAGCCAGTCGAGCACAGGGTAGAGCAGCGTCCGACAGCTCTCGGCATAGGCCTGGACGCCGCTCTGCAATTGCTGCACGCTCTGCACAAAAGGCCCAGGGCGCAAATCCTCAGCACAGGCGGCGATGATGCGCTCCACTGCATCCTGGTCCATTTCCAGATGGAATTGCAGGCCAAGGGCGCGGCCCTGCAAGAATGCCTGGTTTGGAGTCAGATCGGTGGAAGCAAGGTGCAAGGCCCCGGGGGGCAGCGAAAAGACATCGCCGTGCCAGTGCAAGACCATCGGGTTATAGGGAAAATGACCAAAGGCCGGATGCTGGCGCGCTCTATCGCTGAAGATTACAGGCCGCCAGCCAATCTCCGCCTCTCGATTTTTCTCAACGCGGGCGCCAAGCGCTTCGGCCAGTAGCTGCGCTCCCAGGCAAACGCCAAGGATGCCCCGTTTTGCGTCCAGCCACTGCTGCAGGGCCATCTTCTCCATGATCAGCCACGGATGCCGTCCTTCATCATAGACGCCCATCGGTCCGCCCATCACCGCCAGCAGGTCGGCATCGGCGTGGCCTGGCGGTCGCTCGCCGGCAAACAGGCGAGTCACAAGCACTTCAACGCCGCGGGCCTCCGCCCAATCGCCAATCATCGCCGCGCTCTCAAAGGGAACGTGCTGGAAGATGCGCAGCCTCATTCCATCGCCAGGCCAAGCGTTACCATATTCTTGATCACGCGTTCGAAAACCAGATCGCGCTCTTGATCGGTGCGAAAGCGCACCGTCCGATTGGCGTCAGGATTGGCATAGCGCATCTCCAGCGTCGACTGGCCGCCTTTCTTAATCGAGATTACATGATCCAGATTGAGAAGTTCGTTGTCGCCCAGCCGGATCCACATGGCCAATCAGCCTTTCTGGCGTGCAAACTCGCGCATGAAATTGGCCAGGGCCTGACAGCCCTCCAGCGGCATGGCATTGTAGATCGAGGCGCGCAATCCGCCAACCAGACGATGACCCTTCAGGCCATCCATGTGCAGCGCCTCGGCGCCCTTCAAGAACTCCGCTTCCAGTTCTTTGTTGGGGAAATTCCAGGTAATGTTCATCAGCGAGCGCGCCTCGCGCACCGCATGACCGGCGTAGAATTCCGGGAACTCATCGATGACCTGGTAGATTGGCGCCGCCTTGGCCTGGTTGTGCCGCTCCACGCCGGTCAATCCGCCCATTGATTCGATCCATTTCAGGATCAGCCCGAAAACGTAGATCTGAAAGGTGGGAGGCGTATTGTACATGCTGTCGTTTTTGGCGTAGGTGCTGTAGCGCAGCATGGTCGGCGTATGCTCCGCCTCGCGTCCGTAGTACTCGCGGTCAATGACCACGACGGTAAGCCCGGAGGGTCCGGCATTCTTCTGCAAGCCAGCATAGGCCAGTCCAATGTGGCGCCAGTCGATGGGCCGCGAGAGAAAATCCGATGACATGTCAATCGCCAGGCGGCAGTCGCCGGCATCGGGGAATTGCGCCCACTGTGTGCCGTAGATTGTATTGTTACTTGTTAGATGCAAATAATCCAGACCGGGACGCAGCTCCAGTTTCGCTGGAATATAGTTGTGATTCCGGTCTTCCGAGCTGGCCGCCAGACATAGCTCCAATCCCTGGATCTTTGCCTGTTCAATGGCTTTTTCCGACCATACGCCGGTATTTACGTAGGCGGCGCTGCGCCCTTTCCCGGAAAGGTTCATCGGGATCATTGCAAACTGCAGCGAGGCGCCGCCCTGGATATAGAGTACGTCGAAGCGCTCCGGAATGGCAGCCACACGACGAAATCGTTCGATACTTTCCTTGTAAACGGCGTCGAATACCTTGCCACGATGCGACATCTCGATGATCGACATGCCGCTGCCTTTGTAGTCGAGCAGCTCGCTTTGCACCTCTTGCAGGACTTCGAGGGGCAGGGTAGCCGGACCGGCGGAGAAGTTGATTGCACGACTCATGGCGCCAGGTTTTTGGCTGTCATCCCGAGGTCAAAACCAATCAGCTGCCATGTTTGACGCGCCGCCCGCCAAAGCGCGCTTGCCATGGCGAGAGCGGCGCCTGATCTCTGGACTGACCATGCGCAACGTCGATGTGCTGGAGCTCTGCGCCGATGTGCTCGAAGATCAGCTCTACCTGGGCCATGTGCGCGGCCCCTGCTCCTATCTGCCAGATCGCCAGCAAGCGCTGATGCTGCTGGACGGCAGGGAAGTAGGCAAACTCTACCGCCTGCTCCTGGACCGCGGCTACCGTCGGCACGGACAGCACATCTATCGACCCGATTGCGGCGGCTGCCGCGAGTGTCGCATTCTGCGTTTGCCCCTGGCTTCCTTTCAACCGACGCGCAGCCAGCGGCGCGTCTGGCGGCGGGCCTCCGCTTCGCTCCGTTACGAACTGGCGGAGCCGATCGTCGATGCACAACGAATCGAACTTTACTCGCGCTACCTCGCCTTCCAGCACGCAGCCACAAACGAGAATTCCCTGAGCGACACTCAGTACCAGGAATTCTTTGTGGATAGCTTTCTGGGCGAGGGCACTCGTGAATTGCGATTGTGGCGCGATCGCCAGCTGGCTGGCGTGGGAATTGTCGATCTGGTAGGCGATGCACTTTCCTCGGTGTACTTCTACTTTGATCCAGATTGCGCCGAGCTGAGCCCTGGCGTTTTTTCGATGCTCTGTGAACTGGAGCTGGCGCGGAAGCGTGGGCTTCGATACTATTATCCTGGCTACTACGTTCACGGCTGCGCGACAATGAACTACAAGGCTCGCTTTGGCCCCAACGAGATGCGTGAGATTGGCGCGCGCGACTGGCGATCAGGCCAGCGCGCCTTGCGCGATGGCGGCGGCGTCGGTCCCAAACTTTAGCCGATGAGCGGCCGTAAAAAATTGATTCCGGCGCATTAAGGAGCATCGCCGTCGGCCGATACATAGCTTGAGTGATTGATAAACTCTGACTCCGTCGCCCCCCGCAAGGGGGGCGGCGACTTTCGCTGGCGCCGGCTGAAGAGTTCTGAGCTTCTTGACTGCCGATGGGCCCTGCTCCGACCCTGGCCTGATGCCGCGCACCCGCTACCAGAGTCCAACCGACCGCTTTGCAATTCATCATCTGCCAGCGGCCGCGCTGCGCGCCGCCCTGCGCGAAGGCTACGGTCGACGCGATTTTCTCAGCGACCTGCTTGCCGGCCTGGTGGTTGGCGCGGTAGCCCTGCCGCTGTCCATGGCGCTGGCCATTGCCGTGGGCGTGGCGCCACAGCACGGAATCTACACAGCAATCGTCGCCGGCTTCCTGACGGCGGTGCTGGGTGGATCGCGCATCCAGGTCAGCGGTCCAACCGCCGCCTTTGTCGTCATCCTGGCGCCGATTGCGTCCAAATACGGACTGTCCGGCCTCTTGATCTCCGGATTAATGGCCGGTACAATTCTGCTGGGCCTGGGCCTGGCGCGTTTGGGCCGCCTGATTGAATATGTGCCGCACCCGGTGACCACCGGCTTCACCTCCGGCATCGCCCTGGTCATTGCCACCCTGCAGGTGAAGGATTTGCTGGGTCTGCAATTGCAAAGCGCCCCGGATCACTACGTCGACCGCGTGGCCGCCCTGGCATCGGCCATTGGCACCTTTCAGCCCTCGGCGGCATTGATTGGCGGATTTACATTGTTCGTACTACTTATTTTTCCAAAACTCACGCGGCGCATACCGGCGCCGCTTGTCGCCTTGCCGCTGGCCGCTTCGCTGGCGGCCATCCTGCCCATCTGGTTTCCAGGCTTTCAGGTCGATACCATCGCGTCGCGCTTCATAACCGAGACGCCATCGGGACTGCTCCATGGCATCCCTCAACTGCCGCCAGAATTTCGGCTGCCCTGGCAATGGCCCTCCAGTCAGGGACAGTCGCTCCCCGTCAGTTTTGCCCTGTTGCGCGAGCTGGCGCCTGGCGCCTTTGCCATCGCCATGCTGGGCGCCATTGAATCGCTGCTTTCAGCAGTCGTCGCCGATGGTCTGGCGCGCACCCGACATGATCCCGATTCTGAACTGATTGCTGTTGGCATTGGCAACCTGGCCGCGCCTTTTTTTGGAGGCATTCCGGCCACGGGCGCCATCGCCCGCACCGCCACGAACATACGCTACGGGGCGCGCTCGCCGCTGGCCGCCGCAATTCACGCCCTGGCGATGCTTGCCGCGGTACTGGCCCTCGCGCCGCTGCTTGGCTACCTGCCGATGAGTTCGCTGGCCGCCTTGCTGGTGGTTGTAGCCTGGAATATGTCCGAAGCCCGACACTTTGTGCACACCATACGCGTGGCGCCGCGCAGCGATGCCGTGGTGCTGGGCGTCTGCTTTACCCTGACGGTGCTGGTCGACATGACCGCCGGCGTCGCCGTCGGCATGGTCATGGCCGCCTTTCTCTTCATGCGCCGCATGGCCGAGGTAACGCAGGCGCGCCTCGGCGGCGAAGACCACCCAATGCTGGAGGGCGCGAGCCTGCCGCCTGGCGTTATCGTCTATGAAATCAGTGGGCCGCTGTTCTTTGGCGCCGCTCAGAAGGCGATCGGCGCCCTGGCAACATCCGCCGCCAAGGCGCGGGCCGTAATCCTCTTGATGTCCGAGGTTCATGCCATGGACGCCACCGGCCTGGTGGCCCTGGAAAGCGCCCTTCAGGATCTGAAGGCGACGCACACGCTATCGCTGCTCTGTGGCGTACAGGAGCAGCCAAAGCGCTTGCTGGAGCGCGCCAGGCTTGCGGAGCGATTCCACGTTGAGTATTTTGATGACTTGAGCGGCGCATTGCAGCGAGCCGCAAACTACGATCGTCGGACCTCGCCGCGCGCCGAAAAGGTCTGAGCGGCGACCGGCGTCGGGCCTTGTGCCCAGTCTTCAGCTCAAAGCAAATTGATCTGTCAGATTGCAAAGTGGTGACAGTTTCACGCAGGGCAGCAAGGCAGGCGCAGCCGGGAATGCTTGCTGTTTACGCAGTGGCCGCAACAAAATCCCGCCGCCATCACTTCCTGCCGCCATTCCCCCATTTTAGGATTGCCGCAATGCCATACCCTTGTAAATGTATCAGTAGAGGATCTCCTCTGAAACCACGAGCGTAGCATGGCAGACCGAAAAGACGAAGGCCAGGATATCCAGCACGGCGATTCAGATCGCAAAACACTGGTAGGCGAGGATCTGCGCACCTATCGCATCGAATTGCGCCACGGGCGCGCTGCGCTTCGCGCGCAGCCAGTCGAGATTGGACCGCAGGCTCTGGACCTGGCAATCCTTGAGCGCGATCCGCCGCTGGTGCCTGGTTCGCGCGTCGATGGTTTGATCTGGGGGCCCGGTCTGCACGGCGCTTATCCTTTCATTGGCGCCGTGCGCAAGATAGAGAACGCTGAGACAGAAATGGAATTCACGTTAATTTCCATCGCTCTGGACAATGGCGCACATTTTCCTTACCAGCTGATCGCTTCGGCCATCGAACAATAGCGCGGACCACTGTCAGGAAACACTGGCGCCGCCGCGCTGGCGCGGGGAACACGTCCTATGCTACGCGGACCCCGAAGCCTGGATGCCCTTCTGCTTGTATGTTTTGCGCTCTTTGCAAGCCCGCTGCTGGCCGAAGCAAGCGCCATTGATCCCGATGTCTATTTACACGGCGACCAGGCGGATGTCCCCGGACCGCCCTTTCATGCGCTATCTGTAAACTACGCCGCCGGCTTAAGCGCAACCGGCAGCATCATTGGGTCTTCCCAGACCGGGCTGCAATTTCTGGAAGACCTGATCAATACGGGCATACTCTACAATCCCGTGATCACTCCGGGCGTCAGATCGGCCGGGCCATTCTATCGGATACCAGAGATCGCCCTCTGGTCCAATTTTGTTTCGTTGCAATACGAGCACGATCCGCTGCAGGATCTGGCCTGGGGGGCAAGCTTCTCCTTCCTGGACATCAATGGCCGCGTCGATATTCCGGATACCTATCTCTATTCGCCGGAGCTGCCAATCGACGCCAGCAACCTGCGTCCGCCGCTGGCCTATCAGGTAACGAAACGCAGCGCCGGCCGCATCCCGCTGGCCAGCGTACTGCAGCTGGAGGGCTTTCTGATCTGGCGGGCCAACGGTCTGGCCAGAATGAGTCCCTACGCGCGTTTGATCTTTGGCGGCGGGCGCGGCTGGCTTGGCTACGTTGGCAAAGGACCCTATGTTCAGGAGGCGCACCTGGGCCTGGCTCTGGGGTTTCGCTTCCGGCTGGCCGCTCAGTACTTCATCAATCTGGAAGGCGGCTACAACTACTATCAGGCGCGAACCGGGCCCTCGAATTTCTTCGATCGCACCGAAACGCTGGTGAATCCACGACGCGGCAATCTACAGATTGCGCGTATCGGTCTTGGCGCCGGACTCATGTTCTAGCCTGTGCTGTCGCCGCCCATAACGCCGTTTCGTGCAAACAAGCGCGACGCCAGGTAGACCAGAAAACCAGCGCTCATTCCCGGCAGTGCGGCGTACAGCGAACTCCGCCAGCCTGGATCAGCAAAACGCCAGGCAGTCGCCGCGGCAAGACCGCTGAGCGCCATGGTGATCGCCACGCTGGCCCCCAGCGGTCGACGCAGGGCGCGCAAAAGCAGCAGGGGCGCCAGCGCCGCAGCCAGCGCCGCCCAGGCGTCGACAACCAGTTCAAATACGCTCTGCGAACCGCTGACTGCCGCCAGATAAATCAAAAGAGAGACGCTCAGAGTCGCGGCTTTGCTGGCCCAGTAGTTATCCGCAGTTCGCGGGAACAGATCATGGGTGATTGCCGCAGAACAGGAAAGTACCTGTGAGTCGGCCGTCGACATTGTGGCCGCAAAGACGCCGGCCAGCGTCAGGCCAGTCAGTACGGACGGCAGCAACTGCGAAGTCAGGCGGGGCAGGGCCAATTCGGCGTCAAAGCCTTCGGCAGGCAAGAGAGCGCGGCAGGCCAATCCAACACAAACGCAAGCGACGGTGAAAGCGATGTACCAAAGAAAGTAGATGCGCCGCGCCGACGCAATCTTATCCGGCGACTCAATCGACATCGGGCGTACCATGATGTGCGGCTGGCCGAGAACTCCAAAGCCTGCAAACAACCAGCTGAGCAAGTAAGCGCCAAATCCAAAACTCAATCCCAGCGGCCGCCAGTTCAACAGTTGTGGATCCTGATGTTTAAGATTCGTCAATAGTTCTGCAACCCCGCCGCTTTGCCACAATGCGGCGGCCAGCAACAAAGTCATGCTCAGGATCATCACCATCGATTGCGCCGCATCGGTCCAGATCGAGGCGCGCAGTCCGCCGGCCAGGCAATAGGCGGCGATGATGACGACTCCAATTGTCGCGCCCCAGTAGTAGTCCCAGCCAAAAAGTACATGAAGCGCTTTGGCGCCGGCCTTGAGCTGGGCGGCGGCATAGACTCCGAGGAAAACGATTACCAGCGCCGCCGCCAGCAGCGAAAGCCCTCGCGATCTCTTTCCAGATCGATCGCTGGCCAGGAACTCCGGTATGGAGCGGCTGCCGAGCGCAGCGCTGTGCACACGAAAAGGACGGTGCACAAAGCGCCACGCGCAATAGTCCCCGGCAATCCAGCCAACCATGATCCAGATCGAACTGATGCCCGCCTTGTAGGTTAGACCGATCAGGCCGATGAACATGAATCCGCTGTTGTTGGTAGCGACCGCCGAAAGCGCCGTTAGCCAGGCCGGCACAGAGCGGCCAGCCAGCAGATAGTCTTCCGGCGTGCTACGGCTGTAGCGCGCCGACCACAGTCCAATTGCCAGAAAGATCGAAAGAAAAAAAAGGAAACTGCCAATGACCATGGCGCGCTCAGCGGCGATCCATCTGGATTACGCCCCAGGTCAAATTGCCGCTGCGGCCGGCCTCGATCCAGCGCTGCAGACCGGAACGCATGTTTTGCAGGTAGCCCAAATCGCAACTTGCGCGCAACTCCGCGAAGCGTTTGTTCAGTTCGCCCAGCACCGCACTGTAGTGGTTGACCAGCTGGCCGGCATGTTCTTCAAAACGAAAGTTTGTGAACCCCAACTGTTGACCCAGCTCACAATAGCGCGCCGGGGATCCCATGCTCTTCAGATGAATGCGCTCCAGAACCGCTGCCAGTGCGGCAGGATCACATCGATCGCTTTGCATCGGATCGGTGAAAATGAAACGGCCGCCTGAGGCCAGGACGCGCGCCGCCTCGGCAATGGCGCGTTCGCGCTGACCGCTGTGCAACAGTGCATCCTGCGACCAGACGACGCTGTAGCGTCCGGCTGGCAGCGGCAGGTCTTCAAAGCTGGCGTCGATGACCTCGATCTGCCGCTCCAAACCCAGCGCGGTATTGAGCTGCCGGTTGCGCGCATTTTGGACTTCGCTGAGATTGACGCAATCGACGCGGCAGCCGCAGTGTTGCGCCAGAAAGCGCGCTGCGCCGCCGTAGCCGGCGCCCAGATCCAGAACGCGGTCCGAGGGCCCTGGCTGGCTGAGCTGGATCAGGCGTTCCACGGTTCGCCGACTGGCCGCTGCTATGCTCTCTCGCGCCGAAGAATAGAGCCCAATGTGAATATCCTCGCCGCCCCACACGGCGGCATAGAAGGCGTCGGCATCGGCGCTATTGTAGTAGCGCCTGGCTGTTTCGACGGCCGCCGAATACTCCGCCGCGCTCACTGCACTTCTCCTTTGTTGCGCAGCGTCTGGTCGATTGGTTCCTCGCCATCCGGTTCGTAGAATTTCTCAGCAACATGAATGAAAAAGTCGGGGTCGGTCTGCCGCCGCGATTCTTGAAAGTCAGCGTAGGTTGTTACTTTTTGAAAGCCAACTTCGCCCAGCAGTCGCGTCAGGTAAGTGCGTCGCAGGGGGAACATGTTCAGGTGAAAGGTGGCGCCATCCGGGAAGGAATAGCGGAAACGAGCCAGTCCGTCGTCCACATACTCCGGTTCAGCGCGCACATTCTCGCCACAGTAATAGTAGATATGCTTCGAAGTGAAGCCATGATCAAGAATGCCGTCGTAGTTGCGTTGATCAATGATCAGGACGCCATCGTGTCGCAGCGCTGCGTAAAATTCCGCAAGGGTTTTGCGTCGATCGCGCTCAGAGAAAAGGTGTGTGAAGGAATTGCCGAGGCAAATCACGGCATCGTACTTGCCGTGGACATCCCGGTTCAACCAGCGCCAGTCGGCCTGCACCGTACGCAACACCAGGCCGCGACGAACGCCATTTTCAAAGGCGCGCGCCAGCATTTCGGCGCTGCCATCGGCGCTGGTAACCTCAAAGCCCGCCTCCCACAATCGCACCGAGTGAAAGCCTGTGCCAGTGGCGACATCAAGAATCTTGCTGGCGCCGCGTTTGCGCAGCACATCAATGAAGAAGTTGCCCTCGCTTCGCGCCCGCTGCTTCCAGTCAATCAACTCGTCCCACTTGGCGACAAAGCTGCGAATGTATTCCTGGCGGTAGCGATCCGTTTCTCGAATCGCCTGCGGGTCGGGGCCGTAGTCCTGAGTTGATACTGTCATCACATACCTCGGGCGGGCGCATTTGCGCTCAAAATTTCCGGCAAAATGCCAGCGGCGGCCGCACAAAATGCGGTCGAATTGTTCAAACGGAAAATCTGCAGGGTTTCCCGTTGATTTCTGTTCAGCGCTGCCGTGCGGACTGTGTAGTCCTGACGGCGCCGTGTCTCATACGGCGGGACCGCTCAGGGATACTGGACGAAGCCAGATACTGTTGAGTGCAACATCCATCGCACTCGTTTGTAGGATGTGCGGACTTGCCGCACGCGGACCCTGATTGCAAACTCCGATTTTCGACGAGAGAAACAAGGACTTTTTTGCTGCGAAGGCGCAAAAATGCTCCGTAGCTGCAGGCGAATGCGAAATCTTCATCTTTCTGTCGCAAAGGCGCCTTCCCAATGCTTGAATTTAGTTGTATCGCGGCCTGCGGCTGATCTGCGGCGCGATCGGAAAGCTCTTATGATTGAAGAGAATGATGCAGAGCGACGCAGAGTGCAGCGACGCAGCGGAGAACTGTTTCGTCGCTATCTGGTTCGCCTGGAGCTGGATGATCTTGTACTCGAGGGACGCGCGCTCAATATTTCAGAGGGCGGGCTGGGGGTGCTGATTCCGGCGCAGGCGGCAGCGCCGGTTATCGGTCGCAGTCTGCGCGGATCGGTCAGTGCGCGCGGACTGCCGCTCCTGCATTTTGAGGGCGTGTTGCAGCATCTTGAGCCCTGGCAGCTCGACCCGCGCCTGGCCAGCGCCGGCATTCGCTTCCAGGGATCGTACGACATTCCAGTGGAGCTGATTGCAGCGGCGCTCGATCAGGAGCACAAAGAAGAGCGGACCTGAGCGGAGGCCGGGCGACTGCCGGACTCCATCTGGATTATGTCGCATTGCGACCGAGCGCTCGGCTGCAGGATTATGTCGCATTAGTCCCTGCCGGGCCTCGCTGGATTATGTCACATTCTCCTGCGCTGTTGTCGGGTTTCACTTGCCCGCCAGGCCTGCCGTTCATCCGTGGAAAGAACCATGGACGATCGCCAGCCTTCATCTGCAGCCAGCGCAGCGCCGCGCGCCGCGGCCGCCGACATGCGCATGAACATAGTCCACATTGGCGCCGGCGAGCTCAACTACGAGATCCGGCAAATCGTTGAGGTAGCTGGCAGAGTCCAGCAAATCAGCGGGCGGCAGATCTTCTGGGAAAACATTGGCGATCCCGTACAGAAGGGCGAACAACTGCCGCAGTGGATCAAGGACATCGTCGCCGCCGCCGTGCAGAGCAACGCCACCTATTCCTACAGCCCGACGCGCGGCATGGCCGAGACGCGCGAATTTCTGGCCGCCCGTTCCAACGCCCTTGGCGGCGCTCAGATCAGCCCCGAGGATATTCTGTTTTTCAACGGCCTTGGCGACGCGGTGAACAAGGTTTACTACATGTTGCGTCGCGAGGCGCGCGTCATCGGTCCTTCGCCTGCTTATCCCACGCATTCCTCGGCGGAGGCAAGCCATGCCGGCTATCCGCCAATCACTTACAACCTGGACCCCCAGCGCGGCTGGATGCCCGATCTGGATGAGCTGCGCAACAAAGTAAAGTACAATGAAAGCATAGCCGGCATTATGATCATCAATCCGGATAATCCGACCGGCGCCGTATTTCCGCGCGATGTCGTAGCCGAAATGGTGGAAATCGCCCGCCAGTATCGTCTGTTCATCGTTGCCGACGAGATTTACATGAACATGGTCTTCAACCGTCAGCAGCAATACGCGCCGCTGGCTCAGGTGATTGGCGATGTTCCAGCCATTTCGCTGAAGGGGATCTCCAAGGAAATTCCGTGGCCAGGATCGCGGTGCGGCTGGATGCAAGTCTACAATCAAGAAGCGCATCCAATATTTAAGAAGTATATAAAGTCGATTCTAGATGCAAAGATGCTGGAGGTCTGTTCAACGACCCTGCCGCAGACGGTGATCCCACAGATCCTGGGCGACGCTCGCTATCCGGCCTGGCAGGAAGAACGCAACGCCTTCTTCCAGAGGCGTTCAAAACGCGCAGCGGAAATCTTTGCCCGCTGCCCTGGCGTGGTAGTCAATCCCCCGGATGGCGCTTTTTATTTGAGCGTGGTCTTCAGCGCCGAGCTGCACTCAAAGATGCATTTGAAAATTGCCGACGAAAGCATGCGTCGCTACATCGATAGCGTGACGCCCGCCGATGCGGCGCCCGATCGCCGCTTTGTCTATCAGTTGCTGGGTTCGCGCAATATCTGCGTCGTCCCGCTCAGCTCCTTTGTTACCAGTTTGATGGGATTCCGCTGCACCCTGCTGGAACGGGATGATCAGCGCTTCGATCAAATTTACAATTCGATCGTTGACGCCATTCAGGAATTCCTGCAATCCTGACGCTGATGAGGCGTCTGGGACTCACCGGTCAGATTGTTGCGGCGCTCTTGCTCTCCGCGGCGCTGGGTTCCGCCTACCAGGCCTTGCAGGCCGGCGGCTGGCTGGGGCCGGATGCCATTGCGTGGCTGAAGACCTGGTTTTTTGAGGGCCTCCTGCAAATAGGCGGCAAGATCTTCATCGCCAGCCTCAAGCTGCTGGTCGTTCCGCTGGTGCTGGTCAGTCTGGCCAGCGGCGCCGCCTCGCTGGGCGATCTGCGCAGCGTTGGACGGCTTGGACTGCGGACGCTGATTCTATTCACGGCGACGACGGCCATCGCTATCATCATCGCCATTCTTGTGGCCGAGGCTGTGGCGCCAGGTTCCGGGCACAATCTGAGGCCGCCAGTTGCCGCGCCAGCGCCGACGCCGCCTTCGTTTAAGGAAGTTTTGATCAACATCTTCCCGGACAATCCGGTTCGAGCAATGGCCGACGGCAATATGCTGCAGATCATTGTCTTTGCGCTGCTTTTGGGCGGCGCCATTGCCAAGAGCGGCGAAAAGGGGCAGGCCATTCAGCGCGGTCTGCTGGCCTTGAATGATGTGTTGCTGGAATTGGTTTCGATGCTGGTGCAGCTGGCGCCCTTTGGCGTTTTCTGCCTGCTGCTGCCGGTCTTTGCCGATCGCGGCGCAGCGGCCCTGGGCCCGCTGGCCGCTTATTTTTTCACGGTGCTGGCGGCGCTGCTGCTCCATGCATCCCTGACCTACAGCTTCGCCCTGGCGCTGCTGGCGCGCTTGAATCCGCTGGACTTTTTTCGCAAGATGCGGCCGGTAATGCTCTTTGCCTTCAGCATCTCTTCCAGCAATGCTACGCTGCCGCTCAACATGAGCGTCACCGAGAAACGCCTCGGCGTCTCCAACAGCGTGGCCAGCTTTGTATTGCCGCTGGGCGCTACGATCAATATGGATGGCACGGCGATCATGCAGGGCGTGGCTACCGTATTTATTGCTCAGGTATACGGAATTGATCTGAGCGTGGCGCAACTGGCTACAGTTGTGGCCATGGCAGTGCTTGCCTCGATTGGCACGGCCGGCGTGCCGGGCGTTGGTTTGATTACGCTGACCATGGTGCTGGCGGAGGTCGGTCTGCCCGTCGAGGGCGTGGCCCTGATCATTGGCGTCGATCGTCTCCTCGATATGACGCGCACGGCCGTCAATATCTGCGGCGATGCAATGACTGCCTGCATCGTCGCTCGCAGTGTTGGCGCCCTGGATCTTGAACTCTACCGCGATCACAGTCAGCAGATGCTGCAGCCGCCAGCGCCATGAAACGCAGCGCGCGGCGAGAAATCCGACTTCGCAAGATGAGCGTTGAGCAGGCGCGACTGCTGCTGGAGAGCGAATTGAATCAAGCCTTTCTGGCCGGCGAAGAACAGGTCAGCGTCATTCACGGCGTAGGCGAGGGACACATCAAGGCGCTTGTAGAGCAGGTGGTTGGCGAGTGCGGCTTTGCCCGTCTGCACCAGCGCGATGCGCAATTCTACAATCCCGGCGTGAGCCTGGTCGATCTATTTCCGCCCGAACGCGGCGCTCTGCGTCAATACCTGCGCAGCCGCTGATTTTCCTCAAGCCTGGCGACGCAAACAAAGGTCTGTCGACTGAGCGGCGAGTGCTTGCCCCGGCGCTGTCCCATGTTGCGCTGGACCAAATTGTAAGTCGGCTGCCGCCTGGCGGCCGCAGGAACGATCCGGTGAAAATAGAAACAAGCATAACCAGAATGCTGGGCATCGACCTGCCGATTATCGGCGCGCCAATGTTTCTGGTCTCCTATCCGGATCTGGTAGTTGCCGTCAGCGAGGCCGGCGGCATCGGCTGCTTTCCGGCATTGAATTACCGCAATGTCGATGATTTGCGTCGCGGCCTGGATGAGATTCGCAGTCGCACCTCGCGTCCGATCGGCGTAAATATCATACTGCATAAGCCGCACAATCCAAACTGGCCGGAGCAGCTAAAGGTCTGCCTGGAGAAGAAAGTCGACCTGCTTATTTTTAGCCTCGGCGCCGCGCGCAGCGCCGTGAACGAGGCCAAAGCGGCAGGCGCAAAAGTCTTTTACGATGTTACGACCTTGAAGCATGCTCGTATTGTTCAGAAGGCGGGCGCCGACGCTCTGATTGCCGTAGCCCAGGGGGCCGGCGGCCATGCCGGGGCCATTACGCCCTTCAGTTTGATTCCTTATCTGATCAAGGAGACCGGACTGCCGGTGATCGCCGCCGGCGCCATCAGCACCGGCCAGCAGATGGCTGCAGCGCTGGCGCTGGGCGCCTCAGCCGTCTACGTGGGCACGCGGCTGATTGCTACGCCTGAATCGAAGGCGCAGGACGGCTACAAGCAGATGCTGATCGATTCAGCGCCGGAGGAGATTGTTTATACGGAGACCATCAGCGGCATTCCCGCCAACTGGCTGAAAAAGAGCGTGGAACGGATGGATCCCAAACAGGGAGCGCCGGCGGCCCTGGCCGGCGACGGCGATGAATACAAGCGCTGGCGCGACATCTGGTCGGCCGGCCACGGCGTGGCTCAAATCGATCAGGTTGCGCCGGCCGGCGAAGTGGTGCGCGGCATGGCGGCCGAGTACCTGAAGATACTGCAGACGCTGCCGCGCTGAGCTGTTAGCTATGCGGC
The DNA here is from genome assembly GCA_019694655.1 of Leptospirales bacterium. Lineage (NCBI taxonomy): Bacteria > Pseudomonadati > Spirochaetota > Leptospiria > Leptospirales > Leptospirales bacterium. The sequence goes on along the minus strand of JAIBBN010000006.1, from coordinate 108,442 downwards.
GATCCGTAGATTGCTGGCGCCGCCCATTTGTGACATAACATATATTATCGGAAGTAGCCTTGCTGCGCCGATTTGCCTCGCGCGCTCAGGCGGGCCTGGCTCAAAACCAGGTCAGATAGAGCACCAGTGCGCCCCACAGCGCAATGGCGCCCAGGATGTGCAGATCGCGAAAGATATCGCGCGCCGTATCTTCGCCGCCGCCCTGGCGGTACATCAGATACAGGTAGCGAAAGATAGCGTAGATGACCAGCGGCGCAGTATAGATCAGCTGCGCGGTGCGATGGATCACAATCGTACGATCATCAATTGTGTACAGGCTGTAGCTGAGAATGGCGCAGGCCGAAGTGACGGCTATCATCAGATCCAGCAACTGCGAACTGTAGTGCTCCAGAACGCGACGCGTCTTACCGCCCGCATTCGCCGCCTGCAGCAACTCAGCGCGGCGCTTGCAGAAGCCCAGAAACAGCGTCATGGCCAGGCCGCAAAATAGCAGCCAGTGCGAGGGCTCAATGCCGATGCCAATCGTACCCATCAGGATGCGCAGCATAAAACCCAGCGATATCACAAAGACATCGAGAATCACAACGTGCTTCAGGCCATAGGAATAGCCCAGGTTCATCGCAACGTAGAGGGCCAGCAGCAATGCCGCCTGCCAGCCGATCCATACGGCAATGCCCGCCGCCGCCAGCAGCAAGATGGCCGAAATTGCGCCGGCTGGCGCCGGGCCCACAGCGCCGGACGCAATCGGGCGCTTTCGTTTGACCGGATGTTCTCGATCGTGAGCGGCGTCGCGCAGATCATTGATGACGTACATGCCGCTGGAGGCCAGGGAAAAGGCGCCGGCCGCCGCTACAGTAAGCACAATGGTATGGGCTTCGTGCCAGCGATGACCAAAGATCAAACCGGTAAAAACGAAGCTGCTCTTGACCCACTGATGGGGTCGCATCATCAAGAGAATTGACTTGATCTTTGACATCCTGCCGGCCTCAAAGCGATTGAAAATCTGCCGTCTCCGGATTGCGTGCGTCGCGTTCCTGATAGACAATCTGCTTCACCTGGGCAAATAGCTGGATCAATTGTTCGCGATCCGCCGTCTCCGGCACGCGAAAGCTGGCAAAGACCGTGCGAAAATAGGGTTCCTGCTCGATCATTTCATACCCGCTCTGGCGCAAAAGCTCGGCGACTTTGGGCAGATTGTGCCGGACGCAGGCGATGGTTACCAGATTGGGGCGCTCTTGCTGAAAATCTACGTGAAAGCAGCAGATGACATCCTCATAGTCCAATCGGTCGATCTCATCTTTGATTTCGGCAAAGTTGATGCGCTCCTTGGGACCGTTGGGGTCCTTGTAGTTGATCAGGATGCGCTTGAAGTAGTGCGACTTGCGACCCTCGCGATTCATCTCAATGCCGTTGATGATCCGTCGCTCATCCGTCAGCTGTTTCATAATAAACTCGCCGCGTCCGCGCGAGCTTTCGAAATCGAAATACTCCGAAGTAATATCAGCTTTCAGCGCATTGCGATTGATGTCGGTCATCGTATAGCGCTCGCCTGCCGGCATCTCATGCTTGAAGGTGCAAATCAGATAGGGGTTCAGCAGGTCGTTCTTGATTTCAAAGCGAACCTCGGCAAAGCGACCGTAGCCATGCTCGATCAGATTCTGCAGCGCTTCCGTTACCATCAGGCGAACGTTGTCCTCGTCGACTCCCAGCAGATGCGCGAAACGTTTGGCCTGATTCTTGATTTCGAACATCGTCCCAAGCTTTTCATCAATGCGATTGTGCAGTTCTTTCTGCACCACTTCCTCGCGATTGATGACCACCTGATAGCACATGCTGGCAATGCTTGATTGGATGAAAGGCGAGAGACGAACGGCCTCCAGCTCGGATTGCAGATCGCGTATCTCGCGTCGCAACTGGTCGATGTGCGTTTCCAGATTGCTTAAACTACTATCCGACATCCGGCGCGACTCCTTTGCCCGCAACCCGCTCCATTGCGCGGCGGGTCTCGATCATATGACCGGATAGACCCCCGGAATCCATGCGACAAGCGGGTTTTCCGGGAGCGCAGCAATGCAGGATGCTGGAGATGATTCAGGTCTCCTTTTGCGCAGGCTGCGCCTCCTCGGCATGCTGGCTGGAACGCTTTTCAAAACGGTCCAATTCATCGCTGAAGCGCTGGTAAGGATCGCCCTGCCCTGCGTCGCCGGCAGCTTCTGTCGTCGCACCCTCCGGCCGGTTGAGGCGCTTGAGCAGACGCCGGGCGCGCGCCAGCATCTCTGGCGCAGTGCTGCTCTCGGCCTGCAACAGGCGGTCCACAGTGCGACGCAAGCGGGCGGCGCGCACGCGCCACTCGTGGTTTAAGGGATAGAGTAGAATCGCCTCTTCCGCCGGCTGGTCGCGCGCCGGCGCAAGCAACTGAAAGCCCTCGCGGGCCAGAAATTCGCGAAAGGCGGCATCATCTGGTTCGCCCAGCAAACGGCGAATCTCGCCAACGCTGGGAATCAGATTCTGTTCGATATAGGACTGGTCCAGCGCCTCGGCGATGCGGTTGGCCTGGGAGGAATGCGCGATCTTCAATCGCTTGTCTTTCAATTCTTGCTCGCGCTGTTCGCGACGCGATGCTGCACGGGCCTCGTTTTGCGCGCTGAGCGACTGCTGCTCTGCGGCGATGGCGCGCTTGGCCAGCTGGAAGGATCGATCCTGGAACCACGTGATGCCAAATTGCAGCAGCAGACGGTAGTACCAGGGCATGTAGTGGACATAGGCGTTGCGCAGCATGCGCCCGTATTCACGCAGGAATTCGGGATCCTCGAACAAATCCGGGAACTGTTTCTCGTATACATCGAGCAGCGATCGCATCGCCAGGGCCTGCCAGCATTCATCATAGCTGAGCGATCCCATTCCGCGCGCCAGCTGCCGAAAGGCGTCGGAGTTGCGCGCCGCAAAGCAATGCAAGCCCTCATTGCGTCGCTGCCATACTGAATACAAGAGCGCCGCATCCTGGCTGATGGCGCGAAAGACCTCCGCTGGCATCCGATCGCGCGCTTCTTCATTCAGAAACAAGATACGATTGCGCCAGTCGGCGCCGCCGCGCGTCAGTCGATCTCGAATCTCGGCAATTTTCTTTTCGATTTCCGCCTTGTGACGCGCCTGATAGGCGATTTCGCAGGCCGGTCCAAGCGCCGCAATCAACTCCGCCGCCAGCTGACCGGCAAAGCGTCCGCCGCGCGTACCGGCGTCGGACTGCGCCGCCTGCTTGATCGCCTGCGCCCTCTGGATACTGAATTGGGCGGTGGGAGGAGCAAATTCATCCAGGTTACGGGCGCTCTCCTCCAGTCGAATATCTTCCAGCTGCGACTTCAAACCGCCCAGCCCGCGGTAGCGCGGCGCCAGCTTCTCCAGCAAAAACTCAGCGGCCGTTTCAAAACGCAGCAGAGTTTCTGTTTCGCGCTGCGGCATCAAACCGTAGTTGAGCAGTTCCAGGGCGGCATTATTGCGCAACAAAAGGTCGCGGATATCTTCCACGGATCGCTGGATCAGCTCCGGAGCCGGCAGCAAATCAAACTTGCTGGCATGCACTCCGACAAAGGGATCGACGATCGTTGCCGGCAGGTCGCCAGGCTGCGGCTGCTTTTCCAGGCGCAGGTCATTCTCCAGGTCGCGTCGCACGCTTTGCGCCGTCGCCGACGGAATGGCATCCAGCATCATGCCTACAGCGCGCGCCGAAAGCGCCGCGGTCTCCGAAAACAGATGGTAGATAGTATCCTTTTCGTCGACTGGCTGCGCGATGTAGCAGCAGACCAGCTGCAGGCCTTCGCCCGGAGCAAAATCCAGTCGGAAGATCTGGGTAACAACACGATCGGATGCCAGGCGACCGATGACATGCAGCAGATCCTTACGCGTCAGGTTGATCACCTCCGGCACCGGAGTGGCGGCGGTAAACAGGGCGTTGCGCTTGGCGCCGATCGTCGTCGACAGGCTCTGAATCGTTTTGAATACAGTATGCGGAATCTTCTCGCTGAGGTTGGCGCCGCGGGCTATGGCTTCGCTCTCCTTCAACAAATCAAGGAAAGGATAGCGCGCCCGCGGATTCATTGCTCGATCAGCTCTGCCAGTATCCGGTTCATAAGCGTCATTGCTTCATCGACCGTATCGACTATCTGAAATAAGCACAAATCCTGAGCTGAAATCAAGCCTGACTCCGCCAGAAATTCGAAATCAATCAGACGCCGCCAGAAATCGCGGCCAAAAAGGATTACCGGGATCTGGTTGCGTATAGTGCGCGTCTGCTGCAGCGTGAGCGTTTCAAAAAGCTCATCCAGCGTGCCGAAGCCGCCAGGGAATACAATCAAAGCGCGCGCATAATAGAGGAACCAGTACTTGCGCATGAAGAAGTACTGAAAGCTGATGCTCAACGCCGGAGTGATATAGGGGTTGGCATTCTGCTCATGGGGCAGCTCGATATTCAGGCCGACGCTATGACCGCCGGCCTCGCCGGCGCCGCGATTGGCAGCCTCCATGATTCCAGGCCCGCCGCCGGTTACCACCAGGATCCGACGCCCCTGGGCCTCTGCGCGCTCCATCGACCAGCTGGTAATCCGCCGCGCCAGTTCGCGCGCATCCATATAGTAGCGGTTGATCCGCTCTGGCGGCGCGTCGCTGTAATCGCGTCCGGAAAGATCCTGATCCTGACGCAATTCAGGCGGCGGCGCCACCCGCGCTGAGCCAAAGAAAACGACGGTATCGGTCACGCCCTCTTCGCGCAGGACGCGATCGGGATAGATGTATTCGCCCAGAATGCGCAGCGGACGGGCCGCCGGACCCTGCAGAAAATCGTCATTTTCGATGGGGCGCGGCGTCCGGCGACGGCCTTCGGGAACAGTAGAATCGGAATCCGGCATAGAGTTCTCAATCGACGCCAGCAGACGCTCCGGCATCAAGGGTGCTGAACCTGGCAGGCGCCTGGATGACGTCCAGATCTTTCACAATTGCGGTCGATGCTCGACCGCTGGCTTTCCCCGGAAACGGCAATGCCGTCTATTTGCACCGTATGTTGCTGGCGCTTTGCGAACTGCGGCCCGACTACCGCTGGCAACTGATTGCGCATCGCGGCCTGCACGCCTTGCACGCCGACCTCTTTTCGCGTTCCAACGTAGAGCTAGAGATCGATCAAGGCCTGATGACGAAGAGCGGCCCGCTCTGGCTGCAATGCCGGCTGCCGACGCTGCTACAGCGCTCCACGGCCGATCTCTACTGGGGTAGCTTGAGCCTGCTGCCGCTGCTTGCCCGGCGCCGCATTACCGCGCCGATCGTCGTGAATTTTCACGACCTCAACGCCTTCCGGGCCCCGGACACGATGGTTGCCTGGAATCGCTGGCAGCACCGTCTGCTGGATGGACCGTCGCTGCGCGCCGCGGACCGCGTGCTCTGTCTGTCGGAGACGACGCGCCAGGACATCATCCACTTTTTTCCGAGGCTCGATGCCAGCAAGCTCTCCGTAGTCTACCCCGGTTGCGAACCCGGCCTTGATATCCGGCCGCCGCTGCAACTTCCCCGCTCGCTCTCCAGCGAATCCTTTTTTCTCTGCGTCGGGACTATTGAACCGCGCAAGAATCAGAGCACAATTCTCGCCGCACATCGGCAGTTGCGTGCGCACGGGGAACGAACCGTTCCCTTATTGATCGTCGGGCGGCGAGGCTGGGGCGAACATGCCCTGCAACAGCAGCTTGAATCGGGCGCTCTGGAAAAGGAGGACGTCTTTTATCTGGGCAACGCCAGCGACGCCGAACTGCGCTGGTGTTACAGGCACGCGCTGGCCCTGCTTCAGCCCAGCCTGCACGAAGGATTTGGGCTGCCGGTGATTGAAGCCCTGGCCCAGGGATGTCCCGCGCTACTCTCTGATATTCCTATCTTTCGCGAAATCGCGCCAACGCAGAGCTTCGCCGCTGCAACCGACCCGGCCCAATGGGCGCAAAAGATGATAGCTATACTCAAAGAATCAGAAGGGCGCGGCGTACGATCCGCTCCGATTGACCTGGCAGATTGGTCCTGGCTGCAGCGTGCAAAGACTCTGGCCACAATTCTCGATGAGGAACTTGAGAGGGCAACGAGTCCGTAGATTCAGGAAAGCCCGGCAGGCAACGCCTGCCGGGTGGGGCAAGGACGCCGATCAGGGAGTCGGCACGCCCCCGATGCCCTGCACTACATTGGCAAAGCACTCGGCGATGTTCTTCTTCTCGCAGGACTGCGCCTTCAGGCAAGATTCCAGTTCAGGCAGTTTTTGCGGATACTTTTCCTGCACGCTGGCAAGCAGCTGACCGCAGGCTTTAGCCGGATCAGGGATTTGCCGTACTTGTGCATCACAACGCACTACTTCTTCGCAGATAGCTGTAAACTGCGCCGGATCGGGTTTATCCTCTTTGGAACAGGCAGAGGCGACAAGTCCTGCAACCAGGCAGCCAGAGAGAATCAGAATTCGGGTTCTCATGCCGTCAGGTTGAGCGTTCCAGGCAGGCTGTCAATTCCCAAATGGGCTCGCATCCGCTGGACCGCGCCAGGGATCAAACGACTGTCAGCGAACGAAGGGTTGCTTGACCGAGACAGACGGAAGGCCAAACTGGCAGACCGGTCGGCAGTGCTTCAGGCCCCGGCGCGCAAGCGACTCAACGCCAATGAGTTTTACCTCGCTGCACTTTGCGGGTTTCTTCATCGTCAGCATCTTGCTTGGCCACTTGCTGAAGAACCGCGCTCAAAAGATCTTTCTGCTGCTGGCCTCCTACTATTTCTACGGCGCTTTCGAACCGACCTACCTGTTTCTGATTTTGCTCTCCACGGCAGTGGACTACGTTCTGGCGCTGGGGATTCAGGCCGGCTACGACATTCAAAAGGGCGGCGGGCGCCGTTCCTGGGAACGCGCCTTAGCGCGCGTCAGTCCGCGATTGTGGATCGTTGCATCCATGATCCTCAACTTGAGCTTACTTGGATACTTCAAGTACACCAATTTTGGCATCGAAGTACTCAACGATCTGTCGCCCTACGGCGGGACGTTGCTTTCCTGGCCGACAATCAATGTGCTGCTGCCAATCGGAATTTCCTTCTACACATTCCAATCGATGTCCTATACAATTGATGTCTACCGGCAGCAATTGCAGGCTCGGCGCAGCTTCGTTGACTTTGCGCTTTACGTAGCTTTTTTTCCGCAGTTGGTAGCTGGACCAATCGTTCGTGCAACGACCTTTTTTCACGATCTGGATCGAAAGCGCAGCGTAGGCCACGAGGACATGATCGTCGGCCTTACGCGCATTGTGGTCGGCTTCTTCCGCAAGCTGGTGCTGGCAGACAATTTGGGCTTGATGGTCAACGAGGGCTTTGCTCGCTACCAGAGCCTGAGCGTTCTGGATCTCTGGATTGTCGGCTTTGGCTTTGGCTGGCAGATCTATTTTGACTTTGCCGGCTACACCGATATCGCCCGCGGGGTGGCGCGACTTTTCGGATACGAATTTGAAATCAACTTTCTCTATCCGATGGCGGCGCGCAACATTCGCGAACACTGGCAACGCTGGCACCTCTCTCTGACCACCTGGATTCGGGATTATCTTTACATCCCGCTGGGAGGCTCGCGAGTCAGCCCGGCTCGACAGAATGCCAACATCATGATCGCCTGGTTCTTGACCGGGGCGTGGCACGGGGCCGCTTATCACTACATTGCCTGGGGCATTTCGCAGGGCCTGAGCCTGCTGATTCACCGCCAGTGGTCGCGCACGCGACTGCGCGAATGGCTGCACCAGCACGGCGGCCTGTCCTACAGCATCGCCGCGCGAGTGTTCCTGATGTTTACCCTGTGGTTCGCCTTTGTACTGTTTCGCGCGCCAACTCTGACCGATGCAATGATCTTCATTGGCCGCGGCTTCAGCATCTATCACCTCCCTGAGCTCCTGAAATCTCTAGCAAATCTGGGCGGCGAGAGCGGCGCGTGGTCGCTGGCTCTCTCTGGGCCGGCCAACTGGGCGTGGCCGACAGGCATCTACACGCGCTATCTGCAGCTGCTGGGATTCCTTTACATTTACGAATATGTATTTGATCGATTGCAGCTGGAGTATTTCTGGAAGGAAGGCAACCGCGGGAAACTGATCCTGACGCTCTGTGCGATGATACTGGCAACCATAGTCTTTGCGCCGCCAGAATCGCCAAATTTCATCTACTTCCAGTTCTGAGGCATGGGCATGGGCGAGCTGGGAAAATTTCTGCGCGACTGGCGATTTCTGACGCCGCTACTGATGCTTCTGGGCCTGGAAGCCCTGATGCAAAGCGGTATCTACGCCCGCATCCTCGAACCCAACTCTTATGCCGCAAGCATCCGCCACATCATCCGGACCGTCCGTGAATCGCCGCTGCGGCCCAATGTGCTGATCATTGGGACCTCCGTCGCCTACCAGGGCATTCTTCTGCCGCAGCTCAATGAGCAGCTGGCCGGCAGCGGACTGAGGGTGCAGAGCGTAGCCTGCCAGGGCTGCATGCTGGAAACGCAACAGCGTCTGTATCGCGAATTGCATGACCAATTCCCGGAGCTGAAGGCTGTGGTGCACTCCGGTGAAACGGCGCTTGCCTGGAAGGCCCGCTACACCGTGGATGTGGCCAATCGCGGTATGCTGGCCCAATTCTCTCGTCGCGAGACTCTGCAGCTCCTGCAAGAGCAGGAGTTCGAACTTGGCGCCTGGGACTTTGCCTTCTACTACATCGGTCTTTTGAGCTACCAGTCGGACATGCGCGATCTGGCCCTGGCGCCGCTGACGCGCATCAAGTCGCTCAGCCGCTTCGAGCGACATCGACGCGCAGACTTTCCCTATGTAAATGAATACCAGTTTGATCTATCCATTTTCGAGGCGCGCTCGCTTCAGGAATGCCTGGAACATATTCCGCAAATGCAGGCCGAACTGATTGCTGCCGGCAAGACCGACCGTCACCATGCCAATTCTGCGCTGCAAACCTGCCAGATCGCGGCCTACGAGCAGAGCCTGCCGGAAAGCGGCGCTCCGCAATGGAATGCCCTGTTCTTCCGGCGCCTGCAGCGCTTCTACGATGAAATCCACGCCGATGGACGCATGGTGATCACGCTGCTGCCGCCCTACTCCAATCTGGTCAGCCATCTGAACGGCGACGACCGAATGGCGCTCTGGCGACGCGAGACCACGCGCATCGAAGAGGGTCGGCGCTACGCACTGGTCGACTTGCGCCATGCCCTGGATGGGCCGCAGAATGCCGCCTACTATTATGATCTGCTGCACCTAAATGCTCGCGGCGCACAGGTCTGGACGACCAGCGTCGCCGCCGAGCTGCGTCGCCTGGCGCCACAAATTCTGGCTGGCAGGTAGCGCGCGCTATGCTCTTTACTACTCTTGGCTTTCTGCTTTTTTTCTGTCTGGTATATCTGCTGCACTGGAGTCTTAGCGGACGCGCGCGGACCATCTCCTTGCTGGTCACATCTATTGGATTTTACGCCGTCTGGTCCATTCCCTTTGCGCTGCACTTTCTGGCGATGGTCTCAATCAGCTTTGCCGCTATTCGCGGCATGCAAAATGTAGAGCTGCCGTCGCGACGCAACCTGCTGGCCGCATTGGCAATCCTTGCTAACCTGGCCAACCTTCTCGTATTCAAGTATTTCTATCTGGGGATTGTCAGTCTGCATCATATTTTTCCTGGCGGACAGATCAGCGTCGGGGCATTCAACCGCTGGCTGGAAAACACCGCCGGCTTTGCCGAAATCACGCTGCCGCTGGCAATCAGCTTCTACACCTTTCAGCTGATTGCATTTTTGATCGACGTCAATCGCGGCCGTGTTGAAGAAAAAGTAACTGCGCTCAAATTCTTTACGTTCATTATGTTTTTCCCGCAGTTGGTCGCCGGACCCATCTTGCGCTACCAGGATTTTTATCCATTCATCGACCGACCACAGGCCGAATCGGAAAAGATCAGGCGCGGTATCTACCTGGTATTACAGGGATTGATCAAAAAAGTTGTCGTTGCCGACAATATGGTCGGACCGATCCAGGCCGTCTTCCAGGCGCCGGAAGACTACAGCGGCCTTTCTTGCTGGATTGCCGCCGCCGGCTTCTCGGTGCGCGTATTCTGCGATTTTTCCGGCTACACCGACATGGCCCGCGGACTGGGACTGATGCTGGGCTATGAGTTTCCGGAGAACTTTCATGCGCCCTTTCTGCGCAGCAGCCTGCGCGAGCTATGGCAAGGCTGGCACATGACGCTGACCATGTGGATGCGAGACTACATCTACATCTCGTTGGGCGGCAACCGGCGGGGCGTCGTACGCGAGTATTTCAATCTGATTCTGACCTTCACGTTGGTCGGCGCCTGGCATGGAGCGAATTACACCTACATTCTCTGGGGTTTCATGCACGGCGTCGGTTTGAGCATCGAGCGCTGGCTGGGTTCGCGCCTCGCAAGCCGTAAGACATCGGCGGATATGCTGCAGGCGGATGACGCTCCACGCACAAATCGGAGCGGCTTCTGGTCCCAGCCTGCCGCCGGCCTCTTCAAGACAGTTCGCGCGGTTTTTGTGTTTGCGATCTTTGTCTACGGCGCGGTGTATTTCAATTCGGCTTCGGTAGGCGTCGCTCATCGCTTCATGTGGCAGATGACCAGCCTGGCCGAGGGCAAGACCATGCCGGCGCTCGCCGCCATTGTCGGCCTGAGCGCCGTTGGTTTTTTCTTTAACGCCCTGCAATTGCGGCGGCGCGCCCCTGATTGGTCGCCGCGCTGGCAGTATGCTGGCTTGCTGGCGCTTGGATTCCTGGCAATTGTCTTGCTCGGTCGCTTTGCGCCCGGTTCGCATGACTACATCTACTTTCAGTTTTGAGGAGGCGTGCTATGAATTGGAAGACAAAACGCTTTCTCTGGTTCCCACTGCTGGGCTTCGCGCTGCTCTTCGCCCTCGACAAAGTCTTTATGCTGCCATCGGTCCTGCATCACACGATGCACTTTCAGAAAATCGAGCCGATATTCTACGAATCGCGCGGCCCGCTTTTCGAACAGCTGCGCGCGGAGTACAATCGTCGCTCGCCGGCGGATCGCTCCCGACTGGCCTTGATTTTTGGCAGCTCGCGGGCTGCCGAGTTTGATCATGAATACATTGCGCGCCGTAGCGGCGGCGTCGCTGCCTACAATTTTAGCGCTCCTTTTGCTTCGCCCGCCTTCCACTATTACTGGCTGCAGAAGATCCTGGCCGCCGGGATTCGGCCGGCCTTCGCTATTATAGAGGCCGACCCGTTGATCCTCGGCGGAGACTCCATGGAGTACACGCTGAAGTACAGTCTGGATGCGAATTTCGTGGTCGGTCACACCGATCTCTTCCGCCGCGATCCATCCGACATCTGGATGATCGAAGGCCGCGGCTTTTCCTATCCGGAAGCCGAAGATTACTTTCTGTTGCGCGCCTTTGCCCTGTATCGCTATCCGCTGGTTCCCTCGACGCTTCTTGAGAACAACAAACAGATCTGGGCGTTGCCGCCGGGTGGGATGATTCCGCAGCTGATGCCGGCTCGCGACTCGCGCCTGAGATTTCGAGAGTTTGTCCAGCTGGCCAATGAGCTGAAACTTGGCGGGATACCCAATCCGCTGAGTCGTCGATTGGACGAAAGAGAAATGCAGAATGACGCAGAGGATCGCGCCAAGCGTCTGTTCAGCAATTACCGAATTTCAGGGACGCAAATCATTTTTCTCAAGCATATCATCCGCGAGCTGTTATCCCGCCAGACGCGCGTCATAGTTTACTGGCCAGTATCCGCCGCCGCTTTTCAGAAGCATATGCTGCAGCAGAAGATGCCGCAGCGCGTGGAGATTCCGCTGCGCGCGCTGTTGCGGCGGCTGCAATCAGAGCAGCCCGGCGCAGATATTCGCTTTGTTGATCCCAATGACGATCAGCGGCTCCGTTGCCGGGACTTTATTGATTCTCACCATTTGAGCGGCGCCTGTTTCCCGCAGCTAACCGATCTGGTGCTGTCCGCCCAGGCCCCGTGAGGAGTTTGCGATCGGCCGCAACGGGAATGCCTATTCGAAGGTGCGCACCTGAATGCCTGTGATTCGCTCCTGGCCCGCTTCAAAATCAGAGATTACTACGATTCGATCGCCGGCAACAACGCGATTTCGACCGCGCAACTTTTCAAAGGCCTGTCGAATGGTCTTCTCCGGCGTGCGCGAGAATTCCAGAACAAAGGGCACCACCGACCGCAACAGCCATAGCTTGCGGCGCGTGCTGGACATGTTTGTAAATGCGTAAATAATTGATTTTTGCGGACGATAGCTGGCAACCAGCTGCCCCAGCAAGCCGCGACGGGTCACTACTACAATCGCAGCGGCATTCAGTGAATCGGCCAGTCTCGCAGCGCTGCGGGCCAGCTCCTCGCGCAGGTTTGCCGGCGAACGCTCCTGGAAAAAGGCCATGCCCGGTTCCTTTTCGATACGGCGGATGATCGTATCCATGATCTGAATGCACTTTTCTGGATAACGGCCAACTGCTGTTTCGCCGGAAAGCATCAAGGCGTCGGCCTGTTCATAGACGGCATTGGAGACATCCGTCACTTCGGCTCGCGTAGGCAGCGGATTCTCAATCATGGACTCCAGCAAGTGGGTGGCGACGATCACCGGCTTGCCGGCAATGGCGCAGGCGCGTACCATTCGGCGCTGTATGACGGCCAGCTCTTCCAGCGGCACCTCGACGCCCAGGTCGCCGCGGGCAATCATAATGCCATCGGCGACATCCAGTATGCTGTCGAAATTGTCGAGCCCCTCCTGATTTTCAATCTTGGCAATGATCCGCGCGTTGCCATGAGCGCCTTCAACTATGCCGCGCGCTTGAAGAACATCCTCGGCGGAGCGAGCAAAAGAGAGCGCAACAAAATCGACTTCGTTTGCGACGCCAAACAATATGTCTCGGCGATCCTTTTCTGTGATGGAAGGCAAATTGACGCGGACGCCCGGCAAATTGATATGCTTGCGCGAACCAAGGGTTCCGCCTTCCAGCACCCGGCAGCGCAATCGTCGCTCGTTGACCTCAAGCACTTGCAGGTTGATCAAGCCGTTGTCGACGGTAACCTTATGACCGGGCTTGAGGTCAGTCACCAGATCTTGATAGTTTACATGCACCGATTTTTCTTCGGGGTCCTCATCTGGCGTAACGGTGATGGATACGATCTCGCCGACCTTTAGATTCAGGCTCTCCTTGAGCTCTCCAGTGCGAATCTCCGGGCCCTGGAGATCAAGGAGTATGGAAATCGGATGGTTCAGCTTCTTGTTGAGATTCTTGATGCGTTTGATCACCGGCAGATGCGTCTCATGTGTTCCATGGGACATGTTCAGGCGGGCAATGTTCATACCGGCGCTGGCCATGCGGCTCAGACGTTCGGAGGCCGCCGTAGCGGGGCCAATTGTAGCTATGATCTTGGTGCGTCGAAAATCCCGGCGCAAGGTGGAGATATCGGGGGCTTGTTCCATAGGATGCCCGGCTCGACCGGACCCTCAGTTTAATTTCGGCAAAACGCGTCCCAGAAAATCTTCAATCGAACTGGCCACGTCAAATTTTTCCTGATTGGGCATCGACGCCTTGCGCTGAGCGTCCGCTTCCTCCTGCACGCGAGCCAGCAGTTTCTTGCCAGAACGGCGCAGATAGCGGCGCGAGATCAAAATCGGCCAAACATACTCCGGCTTATCATTGCGAATCCGGAAGGAGAGCACCTCTTTGCGACCGTACTTTTTCAAGAATAGAATCAGACTGTCCTCATCCAGTTCTTTGACATATTGCAGTACGTATTCCCGATTTGGCAGCAGCTTCTGATCCCAGGCCGCGTCCAGCGTATCGACGATCTTTTTCAGGATATCGCGCGCCCGTTGCTCTTCCTGTACCTGCTCATACTTCTCTTCTTCACTTTGCGGCTCCGGAGCTTCAACGCCGCGGCCGCCGGCTTCGCTGTCGCCGCGCTCCGTAGCCGAAGATTTTGCAGCCTGACTGCCTTCCTCGCCGCTCATTCTCTCGCTGATCAGTTTCTTGCGCGTTTGCCGCGCTTCTTCCTCTCGCAATCGCAGCAGTTCGCGCTGCTGCTCGGCCGCCGCCTTCTGCTTGGTCTGGACTATTTCTCTTTGCGCCAGCTTTCCACGACCGGTGAGCATGCGCCAGAGCCGGACAATCAACGGCAGCTGCTCGAAAAGCACTCGCTGTTCCAGATCAAGGAAAGCCTTGTACTGGTCCTTATCCAAAAAGCGCTCCAGGCCCATTGCCGAAAGAATAAAGACCTGCGCATCATCGTTACGCTGGTCAAAAGCATCGCGCGCCGTCTTCACCGCCTCGTTGATCATATTCTTGTGTAAGAAAAAATCAGTTATACGACCGCGATAGGGATACTCGGCATACAGCACGCCATTGACATTGCGCAACTGAGCCATAGTCTCTGAATCGACGTTGCGAAAGGCGGTGGCATCGGCGACACGCGGGATCTTGGCCAGCTGGTCCAGCGCCTGTTCGAGGGTCTGTCGTCGCACCTGCTCGCTGTGCTCTTTGCGACTTCGCGTAATCGCAGGAGTAATTAAAAAAAGATCATCATACACCTGCTGGTCGGCTTCCGCGAGACTCGCATACTGTGCGCTAAAAGCGCGCAGGCGTTGCATCACGGCATCCGGTTCCGGCGCCTCGCTGCTCTCCGCCCGATCGATGCGTTTCGTATAGTATTCTGCCAGCGCCTTGAATCGCTCCTCAAGATCGCGTGCGTTGTGAAAGTAAACGCCATTGATCTTGCGTCCTCCCGGCAGTTCCGTCTGCAAATAGAGAAGCTTTCGCTCCTCGATCAACTTTTGAATGACCGGTCGCGCGTAGAGCATATAGGCGACCTTTCTGCGCTCCGGGTTATCATCGAAATCAGTATAGAACAGTCTTACAATTTCGCCGCGCGCCTGGGTCTCGCGCACCTTGCCAGCCTGAATGGCCTTGGTCATCTGTTCTCGAATTCGAGCCGGGTCTTGCGCCGTACGTGCGCCAATCCACTTTTCCAGCGCCTGCAGGTTCTTGTTGTTGTACATGGTCAGATAGCGACGCGCGGTTTCGCCATCAGACGCGGCCGGCCGACAGAAGACGGTCATCGAAGTGATCCGCGCTCCAGCGCCGGCGATAAATTGCAACGCGGGGAAATAGACTATGTAACGATCGCTGGAGGAGCCGCGACCCAGCAGCTCCAGCAGGTAGAGGCGAATCTTCTCCTCCGGCAGCTCCGTGTCTCTGGCCAGCTGATCGAAGGAAGGCAGAATTCCGCGCTGTGTGAAGGAGTTGCTCCAGTCACGAATCAGGTCAAAGACCTTGATAATACCCCTGAACTTGAAGTCGCCGCGCGATTCGAGAGCCTGAACCTGCTCCTCCGCCGGACGGGCGGACATCACGCGTATGGCGCCTTCCAGATCGAGCGCAGCATTTTGGTTGTCGGCCGCCATTGTCCGGGATGTCGTGCCAGGGACAGATGCCCCGATTCTGCGCCTACCGCGCCGGGCGGGTGCAAGAAGAAGAGCAAAGCCGGCCGGGACAGCTTCAATGATTCCCCCGGCCTGACAAGCAGTTCTAATGCAAGGCCTACCCTCCTCCTCGCAACGCTCCTATGAACTCCCCGATCTTGCGGAGCGCGCCGAATACGTTCGTCGAAATTTCGACGCCATCGCCCGAAGCTATGACCGCTTCAATGACCTGACTACCTTTGGCCTCCATCGCCTCTGGAAGCGGCGTACTGTCGCTCTATGCCGCCTGCAGCCCGGCATGCGTGCGCTGGACTTGTGCGCCGGCAGCGGGGACCTCAGCCTGCTACTGGCCCGCCAGCTGGGACGGCGCGGACAGGTAAGTGCGCTCGATTTCAGCGCAGGAATGCTCGCCGTCCTCGAAGCGCGCCTTGCCAGTCTTCCGCCAGCCGCAGCGCCGGTCCTTGTGCAGCAAGGCGACGCCAGCGATCTATCGCGCTTTGCCGACGGAACTTTTGACGCTGTCACCATCGGCTTTGGATTGCGCAACATACTGGAGCGGGAGCGCTGCCTGCGCGAATGCCGACGCGTATTGCGACCCGGCGGACGTCTGATTATTCTCGATGTGGGCAAGACGCCGCGCGGCCCAATCGGCTTCCTACACGGCTTCTACTTTGAGAAAATTGTGCCGCGCGTTGGCCACCTGCTGGAAGGCAAACGCACCGAAATGTACGAATACCTGCCGGCATCGGCGCAGGTCTACCTCAGCCAGAGCCAGCTCAGCGAGTTACTGCAACGCGTGGGTTTCGTTGAGGTTCGTTTCTGGAATCAGCTTTTTGGCGCGGCAGTGATTCATGGCGCCACTGTGCCTGGACCGTCTTGAATGGAACGAGTTCTGGTTGTAATCAAGCGCACCAAGTGGGAGCGAGATCTGCTCCGCTACGGCTCGGAGCAAACAGCGCGAAGCATTTACGAACGACAGAATCGCGGCTTTGATCGCATCTACGGCGCTCATCTGCGGCAGCTGCAAAATCTGGCGGCGCTCCGGCAAGCAATGCCGCAGGCTCGTTTCCAGTATCGCGAGGCGCTGCCCTATCTTTCGGAGGATAGCATCGACTTCCTGGCAGCCTTTGGCGGCGACAATCACTTTGTCTACGTTTCCCAGTTTGCCGGAGGCAAGCCGATTCTCGGCTGCAACAGCGATCCCTCCTCCTCCACCGGAGCATTGTTGTACTTCACGCCAGAACGACTGATGGAGTGTGCGAGCCGTTACCGTAGCCCCCAGGATTTGCTTTGCGAATACTGGACGCGCATTGAATGCGAGATTGAGTACCCGGAAGGCCGACGCATCCAGGCCGGACCCTGCACCTCGGAAATCAGCGCACGCAGCCGCTTCCACGACTACATCAGTCGTTACTGGATTGCGCGCGAAGGGGACGAACTCGAAGAACAGAAATGTTCCGGTCTGCTTCTGGCCACCGGCGCAGGCTCCACTGGATGGTACCGGAACTGTCGGCCCGGAAAACAGGATTCCGTCTTCCCCAAGGATGCGCCTTACTTTCGAGCGCTAGCGCGCGAGGCGGGCGAAAACTCGAAGCGTCCGCGACGCTACCAGGATGCGACGATTGCCGCCGGCGAAACGCTGCTGGTCGTATCAGAGATGGACGGCGAAATTACGGTCGATGCCGAACCAGACCGCACCTTTGATTTTCCGCCTGGAGCAATTGCTCGTTTTCGAGTGAGCGAACGAAACTTGCGCGTCATTCACGGATTTGCCGGCGAAACTTGAGGCGGCTGCCAGTCAATTTCATTGATCGCTCGCTGCGCAGCGCGCCGGACCATCGTCGGGTAAGACGAGCGCATCAAACGCAAGAGCGGCGCGAAGCTGCGCCGATCCGCCAGGCGTCCCAGATTCTGAGCGACGGCGCGCGCTACGTAGGCGTTGCGCTCATCACGACGAAGGGATAGCTCGAGTATAATCGACTGATTGAGTTCGGCGGCTGCCGCACGGCGCAGCGGCGAGTCAGGCGACAGCGATTCCGCATTTCCCAGACCTTGAACACATGCCAGGCGCTGAAGCTGCGGCGCCTGGAGATCGCGCAGGCAACCGCCAAGCAAAGCGGCCGCTCGACCAGCTGAGGCATCGCCAGATTTCAGACTGCTTTGCCATTGGTCAATCAGCTCCATGCGACGCTGCATCTCCTCGGCCGGGAGTTGCGCGGATTGTTTTCGGCAAGCAACCGCAAACAGAACAGCAGCCAGCAAGAATAGAGCGATCGATCGCGATGCAAATTGCATCATCCTATTTGACCCGCTTTTCGATCAGCTCATTCAGCAATTCAACAAGCTCTTGAAACTTGTCGCCCTTGCGTATCCGAATGGGTTCCGCTTCCCCGCTATCGATGATACGGCGCAGCGATCTTTTGATGCTGATCATGGGGCCGGCGACGCTGTGCGAATAGAAGAAAGCAAAAGCCAGCACGGCAATCAACGTTGCCACGCTGACAGCAGCCATCGGTCGCCAGTAGAGTTGAAATGCGTTGTAACTGCGACCGGGACGAATGGCCGGCAGTTCCTCGCCGCCAGGCAGCACGCACATCTGCGGGCTGCCATCAGCCGCCGCTTCTTCATTCAGAGCAAAGAGGGCGCCCTCCCCTTCCGGCAGAAGGACTGCTGAGTTTTCATGCACCAGCCAGAGTCCGAGCAGGGCAATGGCAACCACCATCGCAACTACCAGCGCAAAGCGCAGTAGCATATGATTCTGGAAGGGGCGATCTACGTAGTAGCGCCAGCGTGCGGCGATCGGAGCATTATGATCCAAGGCTTGCCCTCCGCAGGCGGCCCGTACTTCCCGGGCCGGCCTCAGTAGTACAGGGTGTAGGCGGCGGCGCGCTCTTCAGGCAAGGCCGTCTTCCACTCTTCCTGTCCATTGGAGCCAATGCTTCGGAGCGCTCCGTCGCGTCCAACGTAAATGACCGACTCAGCGCCCTGCAGTTCGACCGCCGCAGCAGAGGCGGGAGGCGTCGGCAAGCGCACCCGTCGCAGCTCTCGCCCGCCATCGCCGTGCACACGAATGTCTTGCCCTTGAACTACGATCCAGCGCGCAGGTTCGCCCCGTTGCAGTCGGGCCTGCTCGACTCCGACTGGCAGAGCAATTGTGGCCGTCATTGCCATTTCCCTGACATTGATTGCGATCGACTGTTCTCCGGCATTGGACAGCACCAGCATCTCGCCCTGTGAGCTGACCAACGGCGCCGCACGCAGCCGTTCAAAGGGAGCCTCCACAATCGCATCATCCTGAATCAGGCCGCTTACAAATTTCAAGCGGGCGACCACAGCGCGCGCTCCCTTGCGCTCAACACGCAATATATGACCCGAAACGGCGGCCAGTCGTGCGCCGGCGGGTAGAAGGCCGGCGCCAAGCAGCTCGCCGCGGCTATCGTAGACCTTCAGAGCGCTGGGCGCCGTCCTGCGGGCCGGGGACGCCAGCACAGCAATACGGTTGCCGCTGGCGTAAAGCTGTTCCGACTCGCGCGGCGTTGCGAAGCTATTCAACAGGCTGCCATCGCTCAAATCGTAGAGCGCGATTTGTCCGACGCCAAGTACAACCAGGGTCTGGTCGGCGCCCACTGCGCGCGGTTTTTCATCAAGCCGCAGCACCCAGAGCTGTCGCCGCGAGGCTGCATCAAGAGCAAGGATCTGCCGGTCGCGCCAGACTATCAGCGCGCCGCGCAGCAGGCCTACGATTCGACCGCTGGCATCGGCTGCATAGGCCTGGACAATGCGCTCGCCTGGCCGCAAGGTCATGATGCGTTGCCTGGCTTCGCCAGCAAAGCGCGAGCCGGGGAAGCGGCGGATAACGTCTTCGTAGGCGCTGCGTGCAGCCTCGCCATCGCCGGGATTACGGCTCTGCTGAAAGCGTTTGTCCAGCACCTGCGCCAGAGCCCAGCGATATCGATCGTCATCCTTGCGTTCCAGCGCGGCGCGCAATTCACTTTCAGCGCCCGGCAATTCGCCGCGCTGAAATAGAATAAAAGACAGCTGGTAGCGCGCGTCAGGAAACTCCGGGAAATCCTGCACCAGATCGCGGAAGATTTTCTCAGCACGATCGATCATGCTCGCATTGTAGAAGTAGACGCCGAGGTTGAACGAAGCCAGCACTGCTTCCGAATCGCGTTGAATCGCCTCTTCGAATTCCTGTCTGGCACGATCATGATCGCCGCCCTCGTAGCGAGCGACGCCTCGTGCAATGTAGGCCGGCGCGAAATCGGGCTTGAAAGTTATCGACCGGTCGAAGTCGGCGATGGCATCGCTGAATTGCCGCCGATGAAGATGGATCACTCCCAATTTATACCACGAGTAGTAGGCATCTGGATGACGCTCAACGATCTCTCCGAAGCCTCGCTCCGCCCGATCCATCTCATCGCGGCGCAAAGCGAAGTTGTAGATCGCTTCGGAAATTTCCACAGCGACATTTCCGGCGCCATTTTCGGCTTCGGCCTGCTCCAGCGATTGGAAGGCGCGCTGCTCCTGTCCCATGGCGATATAGCACTGCGAAATCTTTACAGCAATTAGCGGCCGTTTCAGATCGCGATATACCTCCTGGTAGATTGGCAGGGCGCGCTCGAATTCCCCGCGATTGAACAGGGCCTCGGCGCTCTTCAGGCGCGGCAGCAGGGCAGCATAACGGATATTTTCACGTACAGTAGCCAGCGCTGCGGGCAGCTGCGGGATCTCCGGATTGGCCGCCTGCGCTTTTTCGAACAACCGCAAGGCTGCTGGATACTGCTCACGATCGTTGGCGGCAAGCGCCTGACGGTAGTAGACCAATCCAAGACGACGCTGCACGGGGATTGCGTCCGGATTGCGCCGCAGGAATTCCTGGTAGTGACGTTCGGCGCCGGCCAGATCATTCTGGTCCTCGCGAATGCGACCAATGGCCAGCGCGGCGCCGGCGTCGTTTCGGGTCAGTGCGCCAAGTCGAGCGATGATTTCGTTTGACTCCCGGGTGCGCCGCTGCAGAGCCAGGGCGCGCGCCAGCCCTTGCAAGGCCGCCACGCCGTTGGCATCCAGCTTAAGCGATTCACGGTAGCTGCTTTCGGCGGCGCGCCCATCACGGCGCGCCAACTCAGCCTGGCCGATGGCATTGTGTACGATGGGCAGGTCGGCGCGCAGTTGCCGCGCGCGCCGGTATTCATTCAGCGCCTCAGGCAGACGATTGTCCTGGAAATGTCGATTGCCGCGATCGAGAATGGTATATACATCAATCAGGCCAAGCCCGCGCTTGAGCTCTTCATTGTTTGGGTCCTGACGCAGCGCCGCCTCGAACTCGCGGCGCGCATCGGAGTAACGATGGTCGTCCAGCAATGTGAAAGCTAGATTGATCCGCGCCGGCTGATAGTCCGACTGCACCTGCAGGGCGCGATTGAAGGAGTCAATCGCGGCGCGCGTTTCTTCGCGATCGCGGCGGACCAGACCAATCTTGTTGAAGAGATCTGCGCTGTCCGGCGCCACCTGAATGCCGCGCTCCAGAGTCTCCAGCGCCTCCCTGTAGCGACGCTGCTTCTGATACGCGGCGCCAAGCAAAGAGTAGGTCTTCGCATCGCGCGGATTCAATTCCAGCGCCTTCAAAAGATCGGCGGTTGCTTCCTGTGGTCGCTCCAGAGCCAGCAACGCAGTTCCGCTCAGCAAATAGGGCGCCGCCTGGTCCGGGGCCTGTTCGCGTGCGGCGCGGTAGCTGCTGAGGGCCTCTTCATAGTTTCGAGCCGCAAGGGCGCGGTTGCCCTGCTCCAGCAGTTGCGCCGTTTGCGTGGCCTGTCCGCCGCGCGCGGCATCGGCCAGTTGCGGATTGGCCTGAGCCGCCTTCTGAAAGAACTGACGGGATTCGTCGTAACGCTTCAACTCCAGACAGACGTCGCCCAGCTGCAGATACAGTTGATCTCTGAACTGAAAGTTTGGCTGATCCGCCTTCAGCAGGAACTCGTAGGCCCTCTCGTACTGACGCATATTTTTGTAGGTGACGCCAGCGCGATAAGGATAAAGGGGCTCTTGCGGATAAAGCTCCATCAAGCGCAGGTAGCGCTGTTGCGCCTGCTCCGTTTCGCCGCGCGCAATCAGCACCGTTGCCAGGGTCAGCAGCACTTGCTCATCTCCGCCGGCCAATCGTTCCGCTTCGCGAAGCGCCGCCAGAGATTCGTCCAACTTGCCCAGACGCTGATAAGCTATCCCGCGCAGGTAATAAGCCTGATAGTTTTCGTGTTTCGCCAGCGACTGCTCTGCAAATTGCAAGGCCGCGCCAAAATCCTGACGTACAAAGCTACGATTGCCCTGATTCACAAGATCGAGGGCTTGCCGGTAGCGCACCGGGTCCTGAATTTGCACCGTCGTTTGGCTCTCCCGTGCGCTGGAGACCCGTTCGGGAACTGGCTGCAGAATGGCGCAAGCGCTGGCGCCGCCGGCAAAGGCAATCGCCAGCAGCAATTGAAGGAAACGTTGAGAATTTGCGGAATACACCTGTTCGCCTCTCATCATTCTCGATCCTGATTCAAGCCGGCGCCGGTCCGAATGCGCAGGCGTTTGACCAGGCGCCGACCATCCGCGCTTCCCCCGCGACTGAGCAAGGCAAGGCGCGCTTCGCCGGCGCTCCAGGGTCCGCTGTAAATTTCGTCGCCGTCCAGGAATACCTGGATCAGTTGAGCGTTCTTATCGAATTGAAAACGCAGCCGATGCAAATGGTCTTCACGCTGCCTCAAAGGTGCAAAGGCCAGGGCCGCGCCCTCCGGCCGACCGAGCGCAAAACGTTGCAGGGTGAAGGAAGCGCCGCGCATTTGAAGCATCAGCGAGGCGCCGCGTGGATTGTACAGCCCGGCGAGCAATACTCCGCCCTCGCTTTCCAGCAGATCGATTTCGGCATCAAATTTATCTTCCAGAATTGCGGACTGGGTAGCCAGACCCAGCCAGGCCCCTCCGCTGGCGCCTTCGCCGCGAAAGCCCAGGCCCTCGCCAGTCTGTAGACTGACCGCGCCCTCCTGGGCCGCCAGACTCCAGAGATCTCCGTTGGCCAGAGGGGACTGAAAGGTTTCGCTAAGATATATGAAGAAAGCGCGAGCGGCGCCGCCGACGCCAGCCTGCACCGCGCCCTCGGCTTGCACTATGGCAGACCCTTGCTCCCGCGACTGCGAAAGCTCCAGGCGGTACGAGCCTGGTTGGATGTCCGTCAGGTAGAGCGGCGTTTGGCCGCGCAATTGACCGTCCACGGCAATGCGTAAGTTGGCCGGCGAGGAGAGGATTGCCAGATCCGTGGCGCCGCCTTCATCCGGCCAGGTAGCCGCCGCCAGCGATCCCTGACCGGCCCGTATTTGCAGTGCAAAACTCTGTTCCGGCTGCCCGTTACGACGCATCAACAGGCGCACCTTTCCCTCGCGCAAGGCATAGGCGCGAACCGGCGCCGAGCCCAGGGATTTGCGTTCGTTGCCGCGCAGCAGGATCACTTCAGTGTCGCCGCTGGTGGACAGCGCCGTGAGCGTACCACTTACCGTGGCAGAGATGCAGCTATTCAATGCGGCGGCATCGATCGCGCCGACCTTGATCCCGCCGCTGCTTTGCATTTCCAGGATGCGATACCCTGAGGCGCTGCCAGCAAGATCCACGCGATTGGCGTCGCTGGCAGGAGGCTCCAGTTCAAATGCGACGCGCAGTTCGCTCAGTTGCTGGCCGTTGAAGGCGTCCAGAAAGGCGACCACAAGTTCGCCGCGTCGGGCGCCTTCGGCCAACTCCACGCGCGGAACCAGCAGGGCGTCGCTTTCTTCCTGCCGCAGTTGTGCGCGCGTCTCCTCGCTATCGGGCGCCGCGCCCGGCGGCAGCATAGTAAACCGCGCTTTTGCGCTGTTTCTTAAGGCGCGCTCCAGGCGCAGCATCAATATGGTTCGAGCTCCTTCAGATAGATCGCCATCCACAGAATCACGGAGGGGAAGCAGGCTCAGCTGCGTAATTTCACGAGGCGCCTCACGCAGACGAAAATCTACGGCGCCTGCGGACTGCTCGCTGCCGCCGCTGATCGCAGTGAAGCGAAGAGCAGGCAACTCTTCCAGCGCGGCGCTGAGGTCTTGAATGGGGCCAACGCTACGGCAAGCCAACAGCACGCCAATGCACAATGCTCCGGCCCATTTTGCAACGCTCTGCAGCGGCTTGAACACCATCGTTAAGATCCCTCCGACAAGCATTTCGCGTGTGTGACGACGCACAGTCAGTGGAGACTGTCCAGCGACGCCAGGTCCATCAAATCATGAGTCGAGCTGCAAAAAAAGAAGGCGGGGATGACCCCGCCTTCCGAGCAGTCCGAAGATCGCTCTTAAATTCTTACTGCTGTGCGTAGCCTTGATTTGGCTGGAGCTGGATCGGATCGCCCTGCGTATCGCGACGCAGCGTTCGCGACAGATCAGCCTGGCGAGCAGCGCCAACGGCGTCAAGACCGCCATCGCGGCTCTCCCGCGAGCTCACAGATTGCTCCGCTGAAGCGCCAACATCCATGGCGACAATTTCCGGCGTCGCCTGACGCGCCTCATCAAGCAGAGCGTTAAATTCCATTACATTGCTGCGCTGAAATACAGCGAGCTTCTTGATGGCATCGAGCGAGTCTCGCGAAAGCGGTCGTACCATCTCGCGGGTCATGCGCTGAAATCCGTCGATGGCGATTTGCGAGTTTTTCTCGATAACCACTTCTTCCTGACCCGGCAATTGAACGGCAACCTGCCCGTCCAGCACTGCGACCTTGACCTGGGGCCGCGCCGCCGAACCGTCTACAGATACCAGAAAGGCTGTCCCGCGAACGCCGGCAATAGCCGTCGGCGTATGCACTGCATAGCTGTCGCGGCCATTCTGACGATTGATGAAGGAAGCAACATTGCCGCGCTCCAGCTTCAGCTCGGCCTGTGCCGCGCTGGCGTCCTGGCTCAGCTTCTGAATTGCCAGGCGAGTGCTGGCGCCAACCTTCACCACCCCAAAGCCCTGGATCGCCAGGTCAGCAGAGGAGTCGACGCCCGTGATGATGATGTCGCTTTGTGTCAGTTCCTGACCGATGCTGGCTGCAGTAATCTGGCCGCCCCGCTCGATCTGTACCTGACCGGCCATGTTACTGACCAGCGTCTTGACCGCGCCGCTCTGGCCGGCGGATTGCTCGTTTTTCTGTCCGCAGGCGGTCAGTGCAAAAGCGACTGCCACAGCTGCGATTGCCCATGCTGCTTGTTTCATAATAGATGCCTCTTTATTGGACGGGGCAACTTTGCCCCGTCCTGGGTACGACGGCCCAAAGCGGCGGAATTTTCAACATTTTCCATCCGCCTGGCGGGCTTCCCTGAGCTGGAAATTGTCCGACGCTCTCAGGCAGCGTAGCGTTTTTCAATGCCGCTAAGCCAGCGCGAGAAGTCCCGGTGGTAATTTACCAGGCGCTTCACGTAGTGGCGACGATCATCCAGCAAAACGCGCCGCGCCTCGGCGATGATTTCGGCCACAATTTCGCGGTGGAAAGACATGTGGCTAAGGTAACAGCGCAGCCCGGCGGCATCCATGGCCGACAGCTCCCAGCCCCTTGCCTCGCCGATGAAGCTTTCCATCGATTCAAAAGCCCGGTCCAGATCGCTCTCGTAGGGTTGATTGACCTGCGCCACCGTGTCCGTGATGTCGGAAAGGCCCTCAAAGCGCCTTTCGACCTCCTCGAGGCTTGCCGGCGAAACCAGGGCATCTTGCACATTCGACTCCATTGCCTGACCAATTTTTTTGGAGCCCCGCCAGGGTCCAGTGAAAAATCGCAGACAGGATGGACCGCTTTGGCTGAGGATTAGCGGGGCTCCGGGACCAGGACCCGGAATTGCCTTGCCAGACCGAAACCGGTACGGAGGATGCCCAGCACGCGTTGCAGCGCCAGCCGCAGCGCAGGTGTTCGGGATGTAGCGCAGGGGTAGCGCACCGTGTTCGGGACGCGGGGGTCGGTGGTTCAAATCCACTCATCCCGACAGTTTTCCTGGCGAAAGAGACAGGCTGATGCTGGTAACGCTATGGGGAGTCCGGGGATCGATCGCGACTCCCCTGCGAAACAGCGAGTATCGCGAAAAGTTGCAAGGCGTTCTGCTGCAGGCAGTGCGCAGCGGACTTCGCGACGAAGCTGAGATAGGCGACTTTTTGCGCAAGCTGCCGCCGCATCTCGGTCAAACGTACGGCGGCGACACCACCTGCGCCTCTGTGCAATTGCCTGGCTCCGAAGCCATTTGTATTCTCGATTGTGGCACCGGCATTCGCGCCCTGGGCGACCAGCTGATGCAGGGGCCCTGCGGCCGTGGCGAGGGAGAAATCCACATCTTCCTGACCCATACGCATTGGGATCATATCCAGGGCCTGCCCTTCTTCAAGCCGATCTATATCCCCGGGAATACCATTCACTTCTACTCGCCCATCGAGAACCTGGAGAGTCGATTGATTCGCCAGCAGATCGATATGTTCTTCCCCGCTCCCTTTGAGCAAACAGCAGCGCGCAAGTACTTCTACGTGATGAACGATGGAGCGCCGGTTGAGGCGCCTGGCGGAATGACTGTTGACTTTTGCCCGCTCAAGCATCCCGGCGGCAGCTTCGCCTATCGTTTTCGGCGCAATGGCCGGACCTTCATCTTTGCTACAGATGCCGAATTCACCGGTCAGGACCTGGAAACCATGGATGACCGGCATGCCTTTTTCAGCGGCGCTGATCTACTGGTGATGGACGCGCAGTACACTCTCGATGATCATTTTACGAAGTTTGATTGGGGCCATACCAGTTTGACGATGGCGATCAACTGCGCCGTCAAGTGGCGAGTCAAGAATCTGATTCTCACCCACCACGAACCCTCCTACAGCGACCAGCGTCTGTTTGAGAACTATTGCAGCGCTCAGGAACACAAGGCCGCCCTCGGAGTGGATCGCCCGCGCATTCTGATGGCTCGCGAAGGACTGCAGTTGCGCGTAGGCGAGGCATGATTGCCGCCGTCCGCCTCGGCGCGCTACTGTGCAGCGTCGCCTTTGGCAGCCAGTTTGTCGCTTCAACCGTGCGCGATTCGATGCTGGCCAATTTACGCCACAGGGAAGAGGCCCATGCAGTTAGCGGCTTTGTAACCTTGAGCCGGGCGCAAACCAGGGAAGATTTTCTCGGCCAGCGCTATTATTTCAGCTATCACGGGATCTACGACGGCGTCTCTGTCATTGGCGTAGAGCGCGTTTCGTCTCAATTCTTTCATCGCAACACGGAAGGGAAAAATGCCGAAGCTCGCTTTTACCGCGACGACGGCGGCGTTGTCTATGCACGCTTGTTTGGCGACGAAACAGAAGAGAACGAAGGAAAGAATTTCCTTACTCGATTCTCAATCCTGGCCTGCGCTTTTTTTGCGCTGCTGGGCCTTGCAGCCTGGTTGCTGCCGGCCGGCAAGCATGCCCTGGAGTGATCCTTGTTGCAACGCGGCGTATTGCGCGTACTGATTGCGCCGGACAAATTCAAAGGGACGCTCAACGCCTCCGAGGCCGCGACGACGATCCGCAGCGGAATCGCCGAGGCCGCGGCTGAATACGGACTGCAGCTGGAAACCATGTTGCTGCCGCTGGCCGACGGCGGCGAAGGAAGCCACGAAGTCCTGCACACTCTCGACCCCGAGCTCAGCGAAAGAAGCGCCGCTTATCCAGGTCCAGATGGCGGCAGGCACACAATTCGATGGCTGGAGAGCAGCGAACCGCCATGTGCATTTCTTGAGACAGCTTTGCTTCTTGGAGCAGATTCTGGACGACGGCTGCCGCCGCTGGCGCGCCGCAGCAGCTTCGGCGTCGGTCTATGGCTCAAGGATCGTATCGCTTCAGGAATGTCGCTCTGCTATCTGATGCTTGGCGGCAGCCTGACCAGCGACGGCGGTCTGGGGATGGCTCGCGCGCTTGGCTTTCAATTGTTTGATGATCGCCATCAACCTCTCAGCGAACTGCCTCAGCTGGAGCGGTTGAGGGATATTCAACTGCCGTCGGCCCCTGGCGCGCAGATCATTGCGCTCAGCGATGTACGCTCGCCGCTGCTGGGCGATCGCGGCGCGGCTCTGCGCTTTGGGAAGCAAAAGGGGGCAACAGCCGCAGAGCTGCAAGCGATCGAAGCCTGGTTGGCTCGCTTCGAGAACCTACTGTCCAGCATCACGCCCGCCTCCGGCGCCTTGCCCGGCGCCGGCGCTGCAGGCGGTCTCTGCTTTCCTTTGACTGCGTGGCCCAGGCAATTTCGCTTCGCTTCCGGCATTGACTTCTTTCTGGAACGCTCTGGCTTTGACCGCTGTGTCGCAGCATTTCGGCCGCACTGGATGGTAAGCGGCGAAGGGCGCGTTGATCTTGCATCGCTGGACGGCAAAGTTCCCGGCGGGGCGGCCCAGCGTCTGCGTCAGCTGGGTTCTAAGGCCGCAGTAATGCTGATTGCCGGGCAGGCGCCTGACCGCGAGTCATTGCAGTCCGCCGCCCAACAAGCGCAGCTGCCTTTGCGTATCTTCGATACCGTTTCTTGCTGCGGCCCAGGCGTCGACGATGAGTGGCGTCGAAAGGCGGCCCAACGCCTGCAGCGCACGGCGCGCGAAGCCGCGCTGAAAGTTCTTGCGGAGGGGCCGCCCTCAGATCAGCTGAAGAACGATGAGCGTTGAGATTGCCATATCCCCCTGCCCCAACGATACCTTTATCTTTTTTGATCTCGCCCGACGCGGGCTCTCCAGCGACAGAGTAGATTTGCAATTTGCAGACGTAGAAGAACTCAATCGGCGAGCTATCGGCGAAGCGCCGCATATTTTGAGCAAGATGTCATTCTTTGCGTCGTTTCAGGCCAGCGCTCAATACGATCGACTGGCGCCTGGAGGCGCCATGGGTTTCGGCTGCGGTCCGCTGCTGGTTGCAGCCAATGAACAGCTGGCTCGCGAAGCGCAGCAGGACGCTTCGCGCCTGTTCTCGGCGCTGGCGCCGGGTCGCTGGACTACCGCCAATCTGCTGACTCACCTCTATCTAATGGAGCGAGGCGCATCCCTGGATTCGTTGCAGATTCAAGAGATGCGTTACGATCGCATCATCCCGGCTCTACAATCAGCGCAGGCGGAGTACGGAGTAATCATCCACGAAGAACGCTTCACCTACCAGCAACGCGGCCTGGTTGCAGTCGTGGATCTGGGCCAGTGGTGGGAAGCCAGCGCACAATCGCCAATCCCCCTGGGTTGCATCGGACTGCGTAAGGATGCGCCGGAGTGGCTGCGACTGGAGATTGAGCAATCCATCCGACAGAGCATTGAACAAGCGCGCCGTCAGCCGCCGGAGTTGATGCCCTTCATCCGGCAGCATTCTCAGGAACTCTCCGACCGGGTCATTCGCGCACATATCGATTTGTATGTAAATGATTTCAGTCTTGAACCGGGAGCAGCCGGATTCAAGGCGATTGACGAGCTGCAGCGTCGCGCCGCACCGCTCCTGTCGCGACTGCAATCGGCCAGCGTTTGAGCACGGCCGCCAGCTGTTCGGTAAATTGACGCGCGCCATAGTAACTCAGATGATGGTGATCGTAGAAGAGCTGCATCGGCATGCCGCTGGCGGCGTCGAACAAGCGACAGCGATCGCCAGACCCGGACGGACACCGTAAAAATTCCAGCCAGCCGGAATACCAGCGCGAAGGGCGGTACCAACTCAAACTGATTGGATTCTCCGGAGAATTTATGATCAGAACGCGGACGCCGGCGCTCAAAAGGCGCTGGCGCAGCTCTTGAAAAGCGCGGGCCGTTGGCAATCCAGAGTCAAAGTCCCGGGACGCCCACACATCCTTGGCAATTTTCAAGGAATGCAAGTATTGCATGCCCGCACGATCGAAGCGCATCAGTCGCTCTTCAAACGACGCACGATAGTCGGTGTCATTCAATGACAGGTAAAGACGGTCTTCGCGACGCGCCACGCGCTCCTCGGGCCTCAGACGCGGAGTGTCCAGACCGGCATTGCGCGTCAGGCGCAGTCCCAGCTCGCAGGAGCACTGGGCCGAATGCCAGCCGCGATCAAGTTGACCCGTCAGCAGATCACCGGCCTTTGCTGCATCCGGCAGGCGCAGCGTATTCCAGCCTTGCTGCAAGGAAACTGACCACACAAGTATTGTGCGGCCCTCCCGAACCAGACTGAGGGACAGTTCTGGGGAACCGTGGAGAAAAAGTTCCACAGGCGCTTCCAGCCGCAGCCCGGCGGAGATCTCACGCTGCGCCAGCGGCGCGCTGAATCTGCGGCCGGTCCAGCCGCGCTCTGTAACGCCGTCCTCGCCTATCTCCGCGCCGGCATAGTTCAGATAGCTTCGGCCGGCCGAAAATCGGTTCTCCATCAAAGCCCAGAGCGCTTCGCGCGCAGGGAAGCGATATCGATAGCCGGCGCTCAACGTCGACATCAACGCGGCGCTACAGACCTGCAGTCCTGCTGGTGCGCAGTAAATGCGCGCCAGACCGAAGGGCGCCAGTTCGCGGATTTCACGAGCCTGCAGCACATCCTCTGCCATTCGCGCCAGAGCCTGATCGCGTCGGTCGCCGCCGGCATCCAGCTCGGCCAGATCCTCATGAAGGATGGGATACTCCAGATGATAGTCGACAGAATTTGTGGGCAGGATGGCCAGGTCGGGCTTCAGATCCAGAATACGATCCAGCATCGCGTTCAAATGCATTGGCGTCATTCCTTGATGCGCCAGCACCTGCACCTCTGCGCCCTGCAGCTCCCTCTCGTTGTTCAACGCCGATTGCAATTGCAACGGTTGAACGGAATAAAGCGCCAGCGAAGAGCCCAGAACCAGGATGCGCACTCCGTCGCCGCGCGGCGACGCCTGCAGTCGACGCAAGGCATACTCGAAATGGAAGTGCGGTTGGTCGCCCCACGCGCTTTCATCTGGAATGCGCCAGAGCAGAAATCTGAACGCCAGTGCATCCAGCGCGAAGTAACAGACTACAAAAAGCAGCCCCAGACGTATGGCCGGCAAGCGGAGAGCATAGCGCAATCCGCGGTTGCGGCGCTCAGACATCGACCGCTTCGCTCCAATCTCCCGGTCCATTCTGGTTCACGGCACGTACGCGATAGCGCAGGCCAGGCTCGCCCGGCGCGGACTCATCGTAATAATCAAGTCGCTCGATGCAGCCATTCAACATGCGCCAGGATTCCTCGCCAGGTTGCTGGCGGGCAGCCTGGTAGACTGCGGCGCCCGCCGAACGGCTCCAGGTAAGTTCGACGATGCCGCTTGACTTGCGGAATCCGTGCAGATTGATCACGCCCTCCGGGCGACGCCCCTGTCGCTCCTGGATGCGACGATCGCCTGTCATCTGGCGGCGTTCACGAGCCAATGCCTGGACGCCTTCGGCAAAATCGGGATAGTTGCGCAGCACACGTTCAAAGCTTTCCTTATCGATCGTATAGAGATCACAATAGTCAACGGCGCGTACGCTTGCCGTTCGCGGCGAGCTTTCCAGCAGGGCGATTTCGCCAAAAAAGTCGCCCTCATGCAGAGTAGCATATACCGTGCGGCCATCCTCGCTCACGACCTCAACTGCGCCGCGACTGATAAAGAACATGTCAGCGCCAAGCTCGCCCTTGCGAAAGACGTAGTCGCCAGGCGTAAATACAGCAGGCCGCAAGCTGAGAACGATTTGTTGAATCAGATCCGGACTGGCCCCTTTGAACAGGGGCACCTTTTGAATCAGGCTGCTATTCAGGTAGAGCGAAAGCTGCGTATGCAGAGAGCCGGGCAAATCCTGGAGTACGTGTGATTCATCGTAGCCGCGACGGCTCTGCCAGAGGTAGGCGTAGTAGCGGCGCACTCGCTCCTGTAGGTCTTCCGGAATGCGTCGGAAGCTCATGAATGTACTGACGCGTTCCAGCTTTTCCAGGTACTGGGAGCGGGCGACATCAAGATTGGCGATAACGCTGGCAACGTTACCGATGACGTAGCCATACATCGCGGCGCCGGCGATCTCGATGGCCATGGCAAAGATGGTTTGCCCGGTGGACTGCGGCGTGATATCGCCGTAGCCGATGGTTACCATAGTGGTAATCGACCAGTAGAGGGCGCGAATGTAGTAGCGTCCGTTGTCCGCTTGATCTTCGGCTGGAATGTTTCCGCCGCCAATCGCCATCCAGATCGTCGCTGTCCAGTGGGCCACCAGCAGCACCCAGAAGCCCAGGAAGAGCATGCGCAGGACGCCAACGCTGATGATATTTGCCTCGGTAATACGCTGCATGACCTGGGCAATACGGACCAGACGGAAGAGACGGACCAGACGCAGGGTGCGGGCCGCATAAGTAAGATGAGGCAGCCAGCCGGCGATGATCAGATCGAAGGGCAAGGCGGCGATCAGGTCGATGATAAACCAGCCGCTCAGGTAGTTGCGGGCAATTGCCCGTCGATCGGCAACCTCCTGCCCGTTGACATAGATGCGCGTCTGGAAATTGAGGATAATGTCAACACTGAAGGTGGCGATCATTAGCCGGTCCATCCACAGCAACATCGCCGTAAGCTCATAGCCGACCGTCAGTCGCAGTGGAATTTCCACGGCTGCGTAAATCGTTACCAGGACGACATAAGCGTCCCAGATTCGCTTCCAGAGGGTATGTGCCTTGATCATTCCTTCCCCTTCACCAATTCTCGAAGCCGTCTTCCGGCGGCCGAAAGTGTTGCCGCCGAAGCCTTCCGCCGTCCCAGATTGCCGACAATGGACCATGGGCCGACCGAGGCCGGCGGGCCGGCCCCTGTCGCTGTGCGGCCTCCCATATGATCGGCCGATAGCGGAGTCCCGGTGCAGCTCATAAGTGCTCGACTGCTGCCACGGCGCTGATTTTTTACAATGAAGAGCGAATGAAGCAAAGCTACTGGAAAGCCCTGTTGGTTGCGACGGGCCTGGCCGCGTCTTCGCTGCTGGCCCAGGCCCCCGGTTTGAGCCAGGATTGGGCCGCCCCCTCGCCGACCCGTTCCTGGGGCGTGGGCGGCCTGCTTGGCGGCGGGCTCAATTACAGCGCCCTGAATGATGCCGCCGGCGGCGAGGTGCGCAGCTACTCCATTCCGGTGATCCTGCCCCTGGAAGTCTCCCTTGGCCGGCTCTATATGGGCGGCGCCTTCGAATATGCGGTGCAGGAGTACCGGTCAGCAGCAGGCAGCAGCAACGCTGAAGGACCGCACTACGCTGGTTTGCTGCTTGGATACCAGTTGTTTCATGAAGGCCGATGGCAGATTGAATGGAACAATCGAACCTTTGCCAACATCGCCAATGAAAACGGCCAACTCAATGGGCCGGAATACGCCTGGCTGGCCAACGAACGCTACCGACTGGACAATGAATTAGCGGTCCGCTACCAGCGAGAACGCGCTAACGTCCGCATGGGGCTGGCTCACAATCTCCGGACCGAGCGCGATGGCTACGATCCAGGCGAAACCTCGCTGGCCAGCCTTGCCTTTGGCTATGGTTTCGGCGACTATTCGCCTGAGGCTCGCGACTATCAGCTAACCGTCTTGCTTGGCGTGAATGCGCGCTACAACTTTGCCGACCGAAAGGACAATGCTCGCGTTGCTGGAACGGAATACGGCACCGTATTTGTAGCGCCGGGCCTTCAGATTGCGACGCGCACGCTCAGCCTCCAGGCAATGGTTGAAGTCCCCGTGCAGCAGCTGCAGCCAGACGAACAAAGCATCCGCGAAGAATTGCGCGCCAATTTTGGAATGCGCTACTATCTGCGCTGAGCTGATTCAGATAGATTGTCCGCCGCGGGAATGGAATAGCGCGCAAGAATGCGCTGGCCAATCGTTCGCCGATTCTTCAGGTCCAGATAGATGATCCGCTCCCCGCTGAATTCAGCAACGGCGGTATCTGTCCCGGCCGCCTCCATTTCGTCTAATTTCTTCTTAAGCTGACGAAGATCGGCCGCCGGCTGACCGTTGACTGAACGCAGAATGGCGCCGGCCAGGCGATCATAGCTGCGGCTGGCCTCATCCGGCAAGACGGCCGAAACCAGAATGATACGATCCGCCGCGGCGCCCGATTCATAGAAACGACGCGTACGGTACAGAAAGCCAAGTTCAGCCGCGCGAGTCGGCCATTCAGCGCCAAAGATAGAATGCGCTGCGCTGACAGTAAATTCCACAAAGACCAGGCCATTTTCAATAAGATAGGAAGGCGCATCTTCGCTTCGCGAACGGATCCGCTCGCCCTCGCCGGTATAACGTCGCAATTGAAGACGAAGCGTTCTGCGCTCGCCATTGCGCAAGATTACCAGGGCAACCGAATCGCCCGGCTTGCGCAGTGCGCCGCGGCCATCCAGCGCCAGCGCCAGCGGCGCCAGTTGTCGGCCAAGCCCGGCCTGCTCGTAGTAACCCAGCTCATCGATCCGCTTGCCATCGATGCTCAAAACGACATCGCCGGGCAGCATCTGCCCCGCCGCCGAACTCCCCGGAACAACTCGCGCTACCAGCGCGCCGCCGGAGGCGCCAGCCTTGAGCAGTTCGCGCAGCGCCGGATCGGTCAGCTCGGAAAGTACAAATCCCTGAGAGGCAAAACCGGCGTAGCTTCGCAGTTCCCGACTCCGCTCCAGAAAGGCTTGAATCACCGGTCCCGGGATTGCTTCCGTTCGACGTTCGCGGTCAGCGCTACGAATCAATCCGCAAACTGTTGGGCCACAGATTGTAATCCCCGAAAAGAAAGGATCCGTAGTTCGGAAGGCGGCCATCGGCAGGACGGTTACGCCGCTCTGCGTCTGTGCATTGAGCTCCTTGACACGGTTGTTCTCGCGGTAGACGCGAAACATGGTATCAATCTTCACCGCGGTCAGGTCCAGACCTGGACGCATGCCATCGCCCAGCGGCAGCGGTCTCAAGCCCTGAAAGAATTGCGGATCTTCGGCGCGCAAAATAGCCAGATTGGCCTCGGAATCGGACAGCTCGATGTGCGCCAGGCTGCGCCGGTAAGAACCGACCTGTTGCAGTTCAATCAACGAGGCATCCTGCAACTGATCGGCAAGCGCCAGAATTCGCTCTCCCGACGCAACCAGACCCA
The DNA here is from genome assembly GCA_019694655.1 of Leptospirales bacterium. Lineage (NCBI taxonomy): Bacteria > Pseudomonadati > Spirochaetota > Leptospiria > Leptospirales > Leptospirales bacterium. The sequence goes on along the minus strand of JAIBBN010000006.1, from coordinate 73,874 downwards.
GGGCGGAATAGCTGTCGGCCGCTTCGCGAATCCATGGCGCGGCCTGATTGTAGTAGGCCGGCGTAATACGAAGCAATACGAGACCGTGCTGAATCCGGGCATCATCCAGCGGCCGCTGCGTTTCGGCGATCGGCGAACGCAGAAGGCCAAGAAAAGCAGCCGCCAGGAAAAGAAGCGAACGCAGCGCCGATCTCATTGAGCTGCTCCTTCATGGAGACGTCGGTCCGTGCGTATTCCGTAGCGCGCGCGGACGCGCGGCGCACTGGATCGCAGATCCGCCGGGCGCAGCGCCAATGGAGTTGTCTGCCCAATGAAACGGACTACAATGATTGCCTGGGCGCGAGCGGCTTCGTCGATCAATGCTGCAAACTCCTTGAAGTTTCTAAACGACTTGCCATTTACCGACTCTACTATGCCGCCAACGTATGCTTCAGAATAGAGATTGACCGGGTCATTCAATCGCCGCGTCAACACCACATCCACGTCGCGTTCACGGTAGAGCTGCGCCGGCAAGAAGTGGCCGAAGCGGTAAAGAATCTCCACCCGGCCCTCTCGCGACCACTGCTGACCGTAGGCATCCATCAAGTCCTCATCAAGCGGTTGAAAAACCAGTCCGCCGGCGATAAGATACTCGGGCGGAAGGTCGTATTTTTTGCGCATGAAGTTGATGACCGGCGTGCGACGCGCAGGCAGCTGCAGGCTTTGCCGTCGTCCGTCGCGCAAAATCTCAACCTGAATTGGATCGCCAGGCTCCAGGTTGTCCAGAAGCTCGCCATAGGGTGCAAGATCGCCGCCGCCCATATCCACATCGCCGCTTTGCGTCAGCGGCTTGCCATTCACAGAGAGGATCACATCACCCGGCTTTAGAATGCCATCAGCGCTTGACCCCGGCATGATTGCCTGGACCAGAACGCCAGTGTCCGGGGCGCTGGCGTGACGTTCCACGCCTATCGCCCTGCGCAGCGTCGGATTCTCGGTGGGGAAATCGGATACGCCAAATTCCACATAGCCGTCATAACGGCCGTCTTCAATATCGCGCAAAAATTTGCCAATGACTGGCGTCGGTATCAGATAGCCGAGATTCTCGCCGCGACTCAGCGCCTGAAATGCTACGCCAATCACCCGCCCATCTTGTAAGGCAGGCCCCCCGGAGTTGCCAGGATTGATCGCTGCATCGACCTGCAGGATCATATGAAAATCGATGCCGCTATGACTGTAGCGATCCATATCCCGCCGCGAAACAATGCCGCGCGTTACGGAGATTCGATCTCCGCCAATCGGAAAGCCCATGACTGCAACGCTGCTGTTCAGCTCCGGTATGCCTCCGAGCTCGAGAGTCGCTGCGCCTTCAAAAAAGGCCGGATCGTCCACGCTCAGCGCGGCCAGGTCACAATCATGCGCAATGAAAGCGACGCGCGCCGGAAAGTCGCGCCGCTGGTCCGGTCGCTGAACCATAATCTGGTTGGCGCCGCTGACAACATGGGCGTTGGTCAGGATGCGATTGCCGGAAATGATGAATCCAGTTCCGCTCGCCTCGCCGACTTGCGGAGGATTCCACGGATTCTCATAGTTGTAGGTAAAGTAGCTGAGGCTGACTTTTACGATGGCGCGCTGCAAGGATCGAGTGTCGTCTCCGCTTTCGGCCCGGAGCGCCTGCACTCGAGGCGCAATCAGCAGCGATAACAAGATGAACGCCGGAACCCGCAACGATCTCCAAATCATCGCGACAGCAGCAGCCCCCGGCCTGCTGCCGTCCATCGTAAAGCTGCCTGCCTTGCCTCCGATCAAGCCGGATGCGCGTTCTCCTTCAAGTCGTCGCTGAGAGCAGCGACCTGCGGCGCCGAAAGGCCAATTCGATAGCTGCAGGCCGGGTGTGTGGTCAAAATCTCAACCGCCCCGGAACTCATCAATGCCTCGGCCGCTGCAGCGCCCAGATTGAAGGTTAAAAACTGAACCGAACTGATTTTGCCCTCGTCCACCTGGCGCCGATCGTATTCGGCCTGGATCTGAAAATCGCGGTCAATCAGCATGCTGATCTGACCTTCCAGCCCGACAAGTTCTTTCAACTTGAAGGCGCGCGCCTGCGGATTTTCAATTTCGATCAACAGCGTCGCCTTGAGCTGATTGGGCCCCGGCACCAATTCATTGTAGGTATCGATTTCATGCTGGATCGCCGTTGCTGATTGCATATTTTCAGCGCGGATCATTTCCTGAACCTGGTAAAGCATGGTAGCCTTGTTTTCGAATAGAAAGTTGAGATAAGGCCCTGCCAGAACCCGCCGGGCGTCCTTGATAGCCTGCACACGCTGACGGTACTCGGCCCGGACTTTCAGGTACTCGCTATTTGGAATCAGATCACTAACTTCTATAGCCGACATATTGGCGCTTCCAGCTTCTCGATTCAGTCCTGCTGCTCTTTGACCGCTGGCATCGGCCAACCGCCTTCCTCCGGCGACTTGTAGGCGCGAGCAAGCACCTGCACCGGATGCAGGGGCCGCATCTTGAGTTCCATACCTTGCTCCAGCTGGATGGCGGCCAGAGGGCAATCGGTGGCAACCACCGCCGCATCCTGCGCCTTGAGCCCCTCGAATGCCCGGCGACCGGCCTCCAGGCTGGGTTCGAAGAACTCCTCTTTCATCGCCCAGGTTCCATCGTGTCCGCAACATTCTGTGACAGGCGATATTTGGGCGCCGGGAATCAGCTTCATCAGATCCCGGGAACGAAAGCCGATGTTTTGAGCCCGCAAATGACAGGGGACGTGGTAGGCCACCTTCCCCGGCAAGCTCAAGAATTCTCGATTGAAGGATTCTCTTTTCTTGAGTTCAAACAAGTATTCGTGAAGGTCCATGGTCGCGGCCCCCAGAGCGCGCGCCTTCTCCTGCAGTTCTCCGGGCGGCATAAATTGAGCGTACTTCTTCTTAAGTGTAAGCGAGCAGGTTGGATTGATCGCCAGGATCTTGTAGCCCTGTTCCACGTAAGGGGTCAAGGAGTCGATATTGCGCTTCATTTTCTTTAGCGCAAATTTCAGATCGCCGCTGTCCAGGGCCGGCATCCCGCAGCAATTTTGCTCTGGGCATTCCACACGCACCCCGCTCTTCTCGAGCACTTCTACCGCATCCTTGCCAACACGCGGATTATTGTAGTTTACAAAGCAGGTTGCAAAGAGCGCCACGCGCGGCCCGGCCCCGGCGGCAGGGGTGCGCGCTGCGGCGCGCTTGCGAAACCATTGCATGAAGGATGTGCGATGAAACTCCGGCATCTTTTTGCTCTTGTGAATGCCCAGGATGCCCTGCATGATACTGCGGTGGAAATTGCTGTTCATTGCCGCATTGGCAACGCGGGAAATCATTCCAGTATTGACGCGACCGAGGAAATCCGGATTCTGCAGCGCCTTTTCGCGAAGCCCAATGCCATCGCGCTTTGCCTTCTGCAAACGATAGCGCTCCATCAGCGCCGGATAGTCAATGTTGTAGGGGTGCTTATCGGTTGCAGTGTATGGACAGATCACATAGCAGAGCTTGCATTGGAAGCATTCATCGAGGACCTGTTCTTTTTTTGCTTCGCTTAGCTGATGCGCATCGTTGTCTGTCGCGTCCATGGCGCTGAACAGTGTTGGAAACGAGGGACAGAGTTTGAAACACATCCGACAGCCGTTGCAGAGGTCAAAATTGCGGACCAACTCACGCTGCAGCGAATTCGAATCCCAGTAGCCAGGCTCATTGGGATCGTAGACGGCATCGGAAACGTTTTCGTAGCTCACTGCGCTCACTTGCTGCTCCCCTGAGGCAAAATGCCGGGGACTGAATCCCCGGCGCGAGATGCCAGATTTCGTTCAATTACAGCGACTTAAGGCCTGCGTCGAACTTGCCGGCGTGCGACTTTTCAGCCTTGGCAAGCACTTCAAACCAGTCGGCAATTTCCTTGAAGCCCTCGTCGCGGGCGGTTTTTGCCATTCCGGGATACATGTCGGTATACTCGTGGGTCTCGCCGGCAATGGCCGCCTTGAGATTCTGAGCCGTGTCGCCAATTGGCAAATCGGTCGCCGGATCGCCTACTTGCTTGAGGTATTCAAGATGACCGTGTGCGTGTCCGGTTTCTCCTTCGGCTGTATCGCGGAACAATCCGGCGATTTCCGGAAGACCTTCGATATCGGCTTGTTTTGCAAAATACAGATAGCGGCGGTTTGCCTGCGATTCGCCGGCAAAGGCCTGCTTCAGATTGTCGTGCGTTTTGGTACCTTTCAGGGATGCCATTTCCTTCTCCTTGCCCGATGCAATGACGGGCAGAATGAATTGTTCTGAATTTAGAATTAATCTAAGCTCCGCGCCGGCAAGCAATTTCCTGGGATAGAAAACCAATATCGTTCAGGCCGGGTACGGATGGCCGGAGTTATGAGTGTTGAACCCTTGCTGCATTTAGCCAGGCAACCCATCTTATTATTGAAGAAAAGCAGCTCAAAATACGAAGTAGAGGAAGGGCGCCGCATCCCTGGCACTGAAAACCAGTAACAGTGCGGCTGCAGCAGACAGACCAACCAGGAGGCCTGGGACCAGCCTTTGTAAGCTACGCTTCCAAAAGTCCACCAGCCAGGGACCAAGCGCGACGAGAAGAACCATCAAACCCAGCGTTCCCACATCAGAAGCTGCAGGGGCCAGTTTTCCTGCAGCAGGTACGACCAGAGATTTTAATGCAAGAGCAAGGGCTTCCAGTGTGCTACTTCCATCGGATTGCACCCCTATGCGAAACGGGAGCCAGGAGAAGATCAGAAACAAAATGCTCAATATCCGCCATATAATTCGAAAAAAGCGAAATCTCCAAAGATCTGGCCTAATTTTCTGCTCAATACCAATCATTATTCCGTGGACGCAGCCCCAAATCAAAAATCCAGGCCTACCTCCATGCCACAGGCCCCCCAGGGCCATGGTTAAGAGTACGGCCAGAAAGGCCCGAACCTGACCGTTCCTGCTTCCTCCCAGCGGGATATATACGTAATCTCGCAACCAGGTCGACAGCGTCATATGCCACCGTCTCCAGAACTCTCTGACACCGGAGGCATGATACGGATGATCAAAATTCTCAGGAAGTCTTAACCCGAAAAGTCGGCCAAGCCCTATCGCTATCATAGAATAAGCGCTGAAATCCAGGTAAATCTGCAAAGCGTAGGCAAGAGCAGCGAGCCATACCATTGACGAAGAGCAGCTCCGAACCAATGAAAAACACGGATCCACCATCTGCGCAAGACGGTCCGCAAGTAGCGCCTTTTGCGCATATCCGATTAATAGTAAGCATATTGCTCCCGAAATCTGCTTACTATTAATCCATTTCCTGGATCTAATTTGCTCCCCAACTTGCCCGAACACGACAATTGGTCCAGCAACAAGTTGAGGCGAGAAGCTTATGAATGCCAGATATTCATACAGGCTTCTTGCCCGTTCGACCTGCCCTCGCCCCCGATCCACAATATAAGCCCAATTCTGGAAACTATAGAAAGAGACTCCAGGCAATGCTGCAAAGTAGGCCAGCCCCCACCACCGGATCTCCCCCGAAAGCTTGGCCAGAATCAAGGGTACAAAAAAGATTGGCGCAATCAACCACCGCTTCGACCAGATTGCATCGGCCAAAAAATAGGACGCCGAGCTCAAACCTACCAGCAGCAACCAGCTCACTGGCCCCGTCGCCAGAAACAGAGCCAGCGAACCAACCAAAAGGCTGGCAATTCGGACTCTGTTACGCGCACTCTCCGTGGCAATCGCCTGCAGCAGCCAATAAAGAAAAAAGGCGCCCGCTATTCCAAGGATAAAGAATGGGTCCGTAAAGGCCATAACTGCCGTACTTTAATCAGATAATATACTTGTTTCTGACGCTACACTTCGGGCATACGCATACAGCCTCCGCCTTCACTCTGCGGCCCTTCTCGGATACTTGCTTGCCAATTGCCGTAAACTCGAACGGAACGCCTTCCGGCACGTAGTGTCCTGGCCCGTACTTGGCAGAACCCTCGATTGAATAGCCACACGCGTGGCATTGCACCCGTAGTTTGATTACTTCCGCCATGGTTTATCTGCTTTTTTTTACTCACTTAATCTGAGCGAGCCAGACAGGCGTATGCCGGCCTGTCATGCCCATTCTGTCCGACATGCGCATGACAGATTGTCTTGCTTTGAGAGGCTTGCGTCATCCGGCCCCGTCAATTCGGCAGGCCGCCGGACGTCAGACAAGCCTGCTTTTTATCTCAATTTAGATTTTTGCCAGCGTGTCCGGCTGCCTGGCTGCGGGCGCCGGCGGGCTGGCAAATGCCTTGCCTGCCGTGCTTCCTGCTCTTTACTGCGTGTTCCCGGCAAGCTTTTGCTGCGGGTGACCCTGCGAAGGCGCATCGGGGCAGAGGCGGCGACTTGTTTCCCAGCGGCGCGGGGTGTGCGCCTGGCTGGCAATTCCTGCCTTTCAGGGATACTCGCATCCTTGCCCAGACCCCTGCCCTTCTTCAGGATGTTACAGCTTGATATCCCCAGCGCGGTCAGCATAAATGCCCGGCTGGTGGCGCCATGGGCGAGATTATCTCCGCCGATTTTTCGGCGACGTTGCCGGTAATTGCCGGTGCAAGGGCAGCAACTGCCAGAATTTGATACTCGCTTCTCATTTGCCGCCGGGACGGCAGCTGCTCGGGTCATGCGCTTGAAAATGGGCACTTGATTTTCAGCGCTTGCAGTTAATGCCTGAAAATAGGCATACAGGCGCGGAGGCGATAGACGCTGAGCTGACTTTAATGCCAGCCAGCGGGCGGTCTTCTGTCGAGGTATTTGAGCTTTGGTTTTGGCTGATCACCTTGTGGGGAGCGGTCAGCCTTCTGAGCCGGAGGCTAAAGGTTCAACTCAGTTCCGCTCTTCGGGCGGATGGGAGTCGCCTGGCGCCTGCTCTGCGATAGAGCCAGGCTTTCTGGTTTTTGCCGCTGAAGTTTGTGAGCTGCGAGCCGGCGCCTTGGTCGGATCGGATTGTCGCCTGCTTGATTGCTGCTTTGGAGTTCGGCGTAAGCTCTTGGTCTGGCGGGCCTTTGACTCAAGTGCGCGTCCATTTTCTCTATCGCGCCGTTCCCGTTTCACCATATAGAGGTAGTGCTTCACGTACTGTGTATAGGGTTCAGGCGCCTGCCGTGCATCGAAATTGCCAGGATCATCAATCATCTTCTTGGCAAGCTGCGCGGGCAGGTCTTCCTTTTCGGAATTCATGAGGATTTCAAGTTTGCGGCAGATTTCCTGATCATTTACTTCCGCGACAAGCTTGCGCATCGCACCAAGTAATTTGCCGATTCCAGGTTTTGTTCGAGACATGCTGAATCTCCGCCCTGCCCTTCGGGTTCAAGTCTGACCATATTTTCGAACCGACGGCCGGTGGCTAACGAAACGTAGCGCTTTCTAGAGGGTGTTTTGGACCGTCGAACGGCGCCACAGCGGCGAGCCTGCGCTCAAAGCGTGGCGACGCGGCCATAATGGCCTGGTCCAGATGGCAGCGCTGCGGTTGTTGCCCGCTTGATGCGGAAGGCCTGCCGTCCTGCGACTGTGGCCGGGAATGGCAAGCAGTGGCTCGGCCGCATTCAACGCAACGGCTGCCACCGATCCTGCTGGCGACGATCCTGGGTCGAATCGTATTGCCGAGCTCTCCGCCCGCTGCTGCCCAGATGCAATACCAGAAGCTGGAATATAGTTGAAGGCAGTTACTTGCAGGTCGAGGAGGGACGCCTGATCCGCTTTCTGCGGGGAGTACGGCCCTCCAGCCCCGTCAAGCGCCGAGTACTCGGGTTCGGTGGGGACAGCGATGCCCTGGGATGGGGCTGATAGCATTTGAGACGCCTCAAACGCCCTTCCCGACTGGAGATAGCAGGCCCTGATCGACTGCGACGGGTAGGCCGTATTTGCTATGCGCGAGCAAGATGCGCCTATCGCCACTTGATGGCTGTCATTCAGAACAGCCCGTTCCAAGCCTGGGATGGCCGGGGGGGCCTCCGCAGCCTGACCAGAGGCTTGTGATTGGCGGACCTCAAGCGGTAGTTTGACCAGTGTTGCAGAAAGCTGTGCTTGAGTTTGGAGATCTTTCCCCACCAGATAGATTTCGGCTTTGCCCGGCTCAGAGGATGCCGCGGCCAACCCCGCAGTTGCGGAGATGCCAACAAGAAGGGCAATTGTGAGCCGGAGGCGCATGAACTGCTTAAATTTGAGGCATATCGGATCGAAGTCAAGCCTCTTTAGCCCTTTTTTGAGGCACAAATAACTATTCATATGTATAGCTAGGCAGACTTGAGCCGATATTCCCACTCCCATAGCTGCAACTCTTCCTCCTTGTCCGTAGCTTTGCGACGACGGGCGGCGACAAAGTCCAGAAGGCTGCTGCGGACCTGGTCCCGCAGTGGCCCATCGAGCACCTCGGAAAGGGAGTCGCCGTCGGCATTCAGAACCAATCCGGCAAGTCGATAAAGCTCATCCAGCGCACGCAGCTCCTCTCCGACGCTTGCGAGCTCTGCTTTTCCCTGATCGTTTCGAATCATGATCGCCAGGAAAGTACGGATGAATTCTAGCTCCTGTACACTCATGACAGATTCCATCAGGAGCTGCCGCACCTTTGCCAGATGCAGATTGCGCAGATGGACTCGAGCATTGAAAACCGGATTGGCGGTGAGTTCGCCAGCGGCGTTGCCGCTGCTTACGAGATCCGTGGCCCGAACTTTATGCTGGTCAATCTCTGCTGCCACCTGGGGAGCGGGGCGTTCTTCGGCCTTGAGAATTAGAATGCGGGCTTCAGGATTTTTGACCTTCAGCGTAACCAGGTCGAGCCGCGGCAGGTCGGGATCGACTACAATATAGCGGTAAGGATGCCCCTCCCCTTCCCGCCCCAGAAACTGGCGGACGGTCGGATACTGTTGCACCTGCACCGGGAATTGGTCAGATCTCGAATTGCAGGTTATGGAAAGTGCGCGCAGGTCCGGGCGGCCAGCTATGCGGTAAGGGATTGCCAGCCGTCCCCGGCGGCATTCAGCCAGATCGATTTTGCCCGCCGGGAGCGTTGGTTGAAAATTTGGGCCGATAAAGGCCACAAAGGGGATAGGCTGTTCGATACTCTGCCCTGCCCCGCTTCCCGCCTTCTCGGGCGTTCCGTCTGCGTAAACTATGCAGCTCTTCCTCGAGGGTTTGATCTTGATCAAATAGCCGCCCCGGGTGCTGCGCTCTGAATCCTGCTCCGAACTTCCCTCGAACATTTTTGCCTCAATTCAGCCGGTACTTGTCCAGCTTGTACTGCAAGGAGCCGCGCGAGATCCCAAGAGCGCGGGCCATCTGGACCTGGTTACCGCCATGCAAGCCATAGGCTCGCAAGATCAGGGCTCGCTCCAATTCCTGCTGCCGCCGCCGCAAGTTGAGGTCATCCCAATCCTCCGGACTGGACCACAGACCAAGCCGTAAATCGGGGGCTTCAATTGTCGCGCCGCTGCACATAAGAAACGCTGACTCCAGGCTGTTCTTCAGTTCCCGCCAGTTGCCTCGCCAGCTGTGCTTCTTCAACGCTTCCAGCGCCCCGTCAGCCAGCTGTATCTCTCGCCGATAGGTACGCCGAAACCCGGACAGCAAACGCTGCGCCTCATCGGGGATGCGCTCCCGCACCGCATTCATGGCTGGCAGGCGGATCATTCCGGGACGCAGGTCCTGGTATAGACCGGCCAGGAATCGCTCTGCCCGGACAAGCTGCTCCAGGTCGCGGGAGGTTTCGAATACCCACAAGCGCTCAGTCGGCGCGCTGGCAAAATGGCCGAGAATCCGAAGCTGGCTGTGGGGCGCCAGGTCAGCGGCCTCTTGAATGACAATGGCGCCGTCTGCGCGCTGTACAATTGGAGTCGCCGGCGTATCGGCGCCCAGGCGGGCCCCGGCGGGATCCCCGAAAAGCTCCCGCAACTGCACCGCTTCTGAAAGCCGTCCGGGATGGAAGAAGATCACGCCGGGGGCCTGACCGAGTCGCTCCCGAATGAGCGCATGAACGAACTCCTCTTTGCCGGCGCCCGGCTCGGCGCAGATTAGAAGCGGACCCGGCAGCCGAGCGGCATCCGGCAGCTGCTCGCTCAGCCACAGCGGCAACTCTACGGGTCCGGATTCCCGCGGCGGGCGGGGCGAATGCCGGGCCCCGATTTCCATAGCGAGGCCCGGCCGAAGGGCAAGGGCAACATCCTCGATCTCAGGCGGCGCCTCTACAAGCAGCAGCCATTGCGGCGAGTCAACCTGGTCGATGGCCGCCCAGAGTTGCAGGCCGGGATGGCGCAGCCCGCCAACTCGAATAGTAGCGGCGCCGCCGCGGAAGGCCGGCGCTATTGCCTGCGGCTGCTTCGTCAGGAATTCATAGGACCAGCTTGCATCGCCATACCCGTACCGGGCCAGGACAACAAAGGAACTCCCCTGGCGCTGGAATAGCATGGCGGCGCCGGCGTGCCCCAGGGCGCGCAGAGCGCCGCCCGGGTTTGCGGCGCCGGCAGAGGCCAGCTCAATATACTTCTCAAACCAGGCCGACATTGCTGGATTTCCATTGTATCTTCGACATCGCGCTGCAGCAAAATGGAGCGGCAGCAAAAAAACTCTAGACTCATGTCGGACGTCCGACCACTGCTGAACCAGCGAGCTTCCAGGGCTTGACGTCGGATATCCGACATCCGCAAGAAGAAACAATCCACCGCTACGCCCAAGAAGAATTTGACAGCGATGGCTTCCTATATTATGTCACATTCCTGGGCCCAATGAAAAAGACCTACATAATCGCGGTAGCAAACCAGAAGGGAGGCGAAGGCAAGACTACGACCGCCCTGAACCTGGCCTTCGGACTGGCGCGTCGCAATATTCCAACCCTGTTGATGGACCTCGACCCCCAGGCAAACAGTACGGGAATTTTTCTCCCCCCTGACAGCCTGGAAAAATCAATGTACGATGTGTTCAACAGCCAGACTCCGCTGGCGGAGGTCATTGTCGAAACCGGACGCCCAAATCTCAGCCTCGCGCCCTCGCGCATTACCCTGGCCGAGGTGGAGAGTTTTGCGTTGAATGTTGATGCGCCCTACGTTGTCCGCGACGCCCTGCAGACTCTTAAGGGCTTTGAGATGGTCGTTATCGACTGCCCGCCTTCACTTTCCATTTTTACGATCAATGCGCTCAGCGCCGCCACGCATGTGGTCATTCCTGCACAGGCTGAAAAATTCTCCGTCGATGGCATGACCGGTTTGCAAGGCACCATCAATTCCATCAAGCGGCGAATCAACCCCGAGCTCCAGGTGGCCGGCGCGCTGGTCACACAACTCAAACCCAAGACCGTATTGAACAAGACGATCCTGCCGGTACTCTCCCAGTATTTCACGGTTTTTGACGCCGCCATCAGCGAGGGCGTGGCGGTGGGGGAAAGTCATGTCGCACGCCAATCAATCTTTGACTATGCGCCGGATTCCAAACAGGCCCAGGAGTACGACTCTTTCATAGCGGAGCTGCTTCATGAACTCAAAGACTAAACGCCTTGGGGCGCTGACTGATATTTACCGCCGCGAGACCCTGGATGGCGTCATCCAGTCGGTTAAGCTCAATCGCCTGCGCCCCTCCAGCGAGCAGCCGCGCCAGCAGCGAACGATCAACATTGACGAACTGGCGGAGAGCATCAAGCGCGAGGGTTTGCTCTCACCGCTGGTCGTGACGCGCGACGGAGAAGGTTTTCGCATCATCGCCGGAGAACGACGCTACCACGCCTTGAAGAAGCTGGGCAGACAGGAGGCGGAGTGCCGGATCATCTCGCGCGAAGAACGCGACTACTGGCGAATTGCCATCGTCGAGAATTTGCAGCGGGAAAACCTGAGTCCCGGCGAAGAGGCCCAAGCGCTGCTTCGGCTCAAGAAGCAGGAAGACCTTTCCGATCAAAGCCTGGCCGAACTGGTTGGCAAGTCGCGCAACTATGTAACCGAAATTCTTGGCATCGCGCAGCTGCCGACGGAAAGCCTGGAGCAATGCGTAGGCGCAGGCATTGATAGTCGCAACCTGCTGATCCAGGCCGTCCAGGCCTACCGCAAGCAGCAGCTTCCAGAGTTCCTCGCGGCCTATCGCAGCGGCGCAATCAAGACGGTACGGGACGCTCGGGAGTTTCTGCAGCCAGCTCCCGCAACGGGGGAGGGGGGGGCTGCCCAGGGCAAAGCCAGTCCCGCGACTGGAAAACCAAAGGCGAGCCAGGCGGTCGACGCTATCGTTGCTCCGCGAGTCGAACTGCGCGAAAACGAGCTCCTGGTGATATGTCGCTCCAGCGATGAGGCCCGTCGTTTGCGCGACAGGCTCAAGAAATCCTGGGCCGAATTACTGGGCGGCGCGGCGCGCCCCTAGAATCAAATATTGATATGCCTGAATTTATTTTGAACTGGCCGAACTGCAGGCGCGCTTCCAAAAAGCGTTGACCCGGAAAGCTCAGGAGACATAATCTGGATATCCGGGACAAGAAGAGGGGCGCTGTTGCGTTTCCTCTTGGCTTAGTCCAACATGGAAGCGCCTGAGCCGGCAAGCTCAGCTACAACGCCCTCCGACAGCCCCGGTCATAGCCGGGGTCGATTCAAATCAAACTGATCGAAACCAGGCAAAAAAAGCCCCCGGCGGCAACCGGGGGCGGGGCTTCCACAGGGAAATGTTGATCCAACAAGAGTCTAAAAACAAGCATTTCTTCTGTCAACCTGGAATTGCCCTCCGAATGCCGGGGGAATTGTTATGGCTGGCGATGAACTGCCGTACTTTAAATTTGTAGCTGCAATTATTGAAAGCGGGCTGTGGGCACGGATGTCGAGCGCCGCCAGAACGCTCTATCCCGTTTTGCTGCGATTTTCAGACCGCAGCTACAAGAGCGTCTTCCCGGGCGGGCGGAGACTTCTTGAACTGACAGGATTTAAGCAGAAATCGACCTTACGAAAAGCGCGTCAGGAGCTGGTGGAATTGGGCCTGCTCAGCATCACGACTGGCAACGGACGTCGAACCACACACTACAGTTTTCGCTTTGACCAGTTCCAGCGTGGCGAGTCAACGCCCCCCTCGGGGGCTCCACGGCCGCCCTCAGCGGAGCATGCCGCCGATCCCCGGCGGGGCGGGGCGGCGCCCTCGCCGGTGTTTGCTGGCGCCCCGCCGTACAACCAGATCCAGATATCTATCAATCATCATCCATCCGGCGGCGCTGGCGGCGAGCAGAGTCGGGTGGACCATCTTGGTCGTCGCTTTGGCGCTGCTGCGCTGCAACAGGCGCGCAACGAATGCGAACTTGCCGGACTGCCGCCCAGTGCGACGAATCTTGAATCCATTTTGTATCGCGCGGACAATCCCAGGACGGGCTCCTGGACCCATCTGGAAACTATGCTCGCCAGCAAAATCTCGGCCGGGAGCATGGCGCTCATTCGCAACGCATTTCTGGGCGAACGAGAGGGATTGCTGGTGTTTGCTGATGATCTTCCGGGGCAGTTGAAGATTCTGCTGGAACGCTGTGCAGGGCGGATTTTTTTCGAGCCAGTGTTGACCGGCGCTATGCAAACGCGCAAGGACTACTGGCAAGAGCGGAGCGTAGACTGAGTGAGTGAGCTGGTCCGAATCTCTCACCCTCGCGTTCTGCCTATTCAGAGCTGGTCCGCGCCGGGCGAAAGCAAGGCAAACGCTGGTCGAATCTTGCGCTGGCGATCAGAGGAATTGGATACGCCGGGTCTTGCCGCCTGCATTGCCAGCTTCGATTCTATTGAGGCTTTCAATTCTATTTCCATCGAAGCTGATAGCGAGCTTCTCGATTTTTTCCCAAATACGTTTCGATTTGAAATTTCAAACGACGGTCGCGTGTGGGAACCAATTCTCCAGGAGGCAGACTATCGCTTGATCAGCGGCAAAGCAGCTGTCTGGCATTTTCCGCTGATTACGGCGCGCCATCTCAAGTTCTTATTCCTGTGCGGCAGAGCGAATCGAACCGGGAAATATCTGGCCGCCTTCGGCGAGTTCCGGCTGAGCATATCCGGCATTGTCGAAATACAGGCTTCCAGCGAACTGGATCGACTCTGGGTGAAAGAAAATCTCATTGATCTGAGACCGGAGTACGGATGGTCCAGCAGTCTCCGCGCAAAACGCGAAGAGGAGACGCTGCTCTTCGATCTTGGCGCCATCAACCGCCTGACCGAAATCAGATTGCTTTCGAAAGATGATGCCGATACATTTTTCCCTGAAGTATTCAGTTTTTCATACAGCGAGGACAACATCGCCTGGCACCATTTGATTGAAGAAAACGGTTTCCTCTCGGAGGCTGCTGTCTGGTATCGCTGGCGCTTCCTGCCAACCAATATGCGCTATGTTCGCCTCAGCATAGCCGAAGGCGCACGCACTCGCGAGGGTAAATTCGTCTCGCAAATTATCGAGGTTGAGTTTTACGCCTCGCCGGACGCTCTCGAAAGTCCGGGCCGAGCATATTCAGAGCCAATCCACCATGCCTCTGTACTGCGCTCCGGAATGGTTCGCCTCGCAGTGGACGGAGAAGTGCGCGAAGGCGTTGTAGTTCAGGGGTCTGACCGCCGGCTACGCGAGGCGAGTACGGAGAGTACCGGAATCGTTGAGCTGGCATCGGATGGCGAAGACCGCAGCGGCGTTGCGGTGCAGGGCAGCGATCGCCGTCTGAAATATGCCACGGAAGACCTGCCCGGAATCGTAAGGCTGGCGCGAGACGGAGAAGTACGCGGCGGTCACGCCGTGCAGAGCAATGATGCGCGTTTGCGCGTTGCTACAGAGGAACAGCCTGGTCTTGTAGAACTTGCAGCCGATAGCGAAAATAGACCGGGGGTCGTCGTGCAGGGCTCCGATTCTCGCCTGCGACTGGCATCCACCAAAGCGCCGGGCATCGTGCGCCTCGCCGAAATCGGCGAAGATGCGCCAAACGCCGCAGTGCAGGGAAATGATCATCGATTGCGCCGTGCTACAGTGGAACAGGCCGGCATTATGCGCTTTGCTCGATCTGGCGAAAACGCCGCCGAAGCGGCGGTGCAGGCCAACGATCCGCGACTGCAACCGTCTACCACGGAAACCCGCGGCATTGTCGAGCTGGCCAGAGACGGAGAGGAGCGCGAAGGCGTCGTAGTACAGGGTTCGGATTCCAGATTGCGCCGCGCAACTGAGGAGCGCGCCGGAATAGTAGAACTGGCGGCAAGCGGCAGCGCGTTGCAGGGCCGCGCCGTTCAAGCTGACGATCCCAGATTGTCCGACGCCCGGATGCCCCTGGAACACCACCATGACTACGCGCCGAAGGCCCATGATTTTGACAGCCATCAGGGCTTGATTCGCCTCACGAGCTCTACGGGCGTGGCATTCAAAGCAGTGCAAGCCGCGCCTCTGGCCCACGCGCCAATTGCTGGCGTCAATAGCGGCGAGGGCGCCGGGTTGACCGGCGAAGGCCAACGGGAAGGCGTCCTGGGCGCCGGAAAAGAAGCGGGAGTGGTGGGCCTGGGTCTTGGGGCCGACGGCGCCGGAGTGGTCGGCGCTTCCCGCGAGGGCGCCGGCGGAAGATTTGCAAGCGATCGCGACTACGCACTGATTGCTGGCGGCGATTTGCCAGAGCGCGGCGTAAAGGGCGGCGAGCTGGCATTGCTGGCGCGAGGCCTGGTTGCGGTTGAGGGCGGCGCCCGGTTCAGCGGCGTCGATAGTGTTGTGGCATTGCTGGCGCGAGTGGAAGAAAAGGACGTACTGGGTCCTGGCGACCTGGTAGCCATCGAAGCGCAGGGCGCTGACTATCGGCTGCGGAAATCTCGCGATGCCCAGAGTTCACAAATATTTGGCGTGATAGTTGAAAATCCGGCCATCGTCTTGAATGCACAGTCGGAAGGCGAAAGCCAGGGTCGACTCTATGTGGCTGTCGCGGGCATAGCCAGAATTCGCGTACATGCCGAGAAGCGTCCCGTTGCGCCTGGCGACCTGCTGTGCTCTTCGATCCACAGCGGTGCGGCGGAGAAACTGGACCAGGCCGGCGGCAAAGCAGGCGCGGTTGTGGCCCGCAGCCTGGGCGAATTGAAAAAGGGCGAGGGCCTGGTGCTGGCCCTACTCGGCGGGTGATTCAGGCAAGTTGTCGATTGCAGTGGAATGCGTAAGCAGCTTTCGCGCGGGCGCCCGCATTTTCTGGTAGAGTAGATCGTAGCTGTTGATCAAGAGCGTAAGCTCGGTGAAGGGCTCTTGTGAAATTCCGCTGCGCTCGATCTCCTCGCCCTTAAGCCTCAACTGACTTACGCGTACCGCGCGCTCGGCGGGCGCCAGTATCAGGCGATCCAGATAGCGGTTCAGAAGTAACAGCACCGCTGCAGCAGCGATGAAGCCCATTGCAACTACGAAAAGCTCCTGCGCATCTTCGCGCCGCCTCAGGTCGGCGAGGAATATTTGTACGGATTCGCCCGGGCGTAGCCCGTTGGCCTGCCCGTCGAGCTGAATGTAATCGCGGCCGTAGAGCAGTTCCTCGCCAATCCGATCCGGCGGCCAGTTGTCGTTGTGAACAACATTGATGGCCCCGCCCGCGGCGCTGCGAACCGATAGAACAGAGTTTTGAAAAAGCAGTCTGGCCTGCAGCGCGCCGTAGTTTGCCGCCTGCAATTGAATCTGCTGGATGCGCAGGGTTTGCTGCGTGCGCGTTGCCGCACGCGTGGCCTGGGCAAAGAGAACGCCGATGATCAGTACCAGGAAAACCAGCGTCGCGGAGACGCCGTTCATGATCCGCTGTTTGAGTTCGGAGCGGAGGACGCGATCGCCAGCAAGGCCCATCTGCCGCTGCAGATAGAAGTAGGGAATTGTGTTGAGCAGCCGCAGTACGCGAACACCGCTGAGCAAACGCATTCCGGGGATGCCGGCCAGCGCGTCAATTTGTGTGTTATTCACCAGACCGGCGGTTTCGAGAGCCAGGCCGGCAAGCCAGGCAAAAAGCGGAAGGCAGACCAGCATATCGGCCAGAAAGGGCAGACCGCGAATATATCGTCGGCCGCGAGGTGCGACCAGCTGCAGAACCATGTGCAGGGCAATGAGGCCCAACAAGGCTCGGTCGATGACCCGCATCGAGTTTTGCCATTCCAGGCTCAGCTTCGCCAGAATAGGCCAGGCCAGGCTGAGAATTGAAGCCAGTGTCACCGCAATAGCGCCGAAATTGAACAGTGGGTCATCGAGCAGCTGTTCCAGAGCTGTTCGGGGGCTGCGTCCGGCGCGGTGCATCAGATACATTTTCGAACGGACTCAACGATCCGGGTACAATTTCATTGTCCGGAAGCGCTTATTGCGGGCGTTCCGACGCAGAAATGTGGAGCTGGCAGCTTAAATGAAGAAAATCTCTAATATATTGGGCGAATGTGCGGGTCATCGGCCGGTCTTTTCCTTTGAGTTCTATCCGCCCAAGAACGAAGCAGGCGAAGAGCAGCTTTTTTTATCCATCGCTGAACTGGGCAAGCTGCGCCCGGATTTCGTATCCGTGACCTACGGCGCTGGCGGCTCCACGCGGGAGCGCACCGTCCGCTGGGTGGAGGAAATCCAGCAGCGCCATGGGATTACAACTATGGCGCACTATACCAGCATTGGCGCCTCGCGCGGCGAGGTGCGTGCAATGCTCGACCAGCTCTCGACCTCCGGGGTTCAGAACATCATCGCCCTGCGCGGGGATTGGCCACAGGATCAGGCCGGCTATACGCCGCCCGTCGACGGCTTCCGTTATGGATCGGAGCTGATTGCTTTCATTCGAAGCGAGCGGCCGGAATTCTGTCTGGCCGGCGGCTGTTATCCTGAGAAGCACCCCGAGGCGGCTTCGGCGGAGGCGGACCTTGCAAATCTGAAGCGCAAAGCAGACGCCGGAGCGGATTTTCTTGTATCGCAACTTTTCTTTGATAATGAGCTCTACTTCTCATTTCTGGATCGAGCCAGAGCGGCGGGAATTCGTTGTCCAATCTTGCCCGGCATCATGCCGGTAGGCAATTACAAGCAGATCGCACGGATCACGCAGATGGCCGGCTGTCGTATTCCGGAAGATCTGGTGCATCGCCTGGAGGCCTGCGGCGAGGATCGCGAGAAGGTCTTTCAGACGAGCCTGGAGTATTCGACCCGCCAGTGCCGACAATTGTTGGAGCGGGGGGTCCCCGGCATACACTTCTACACTTTGAATCAAAGCAAGCTGACCATGGAAATTCTTAAGGCGATTCGCTGATCTCACTATGGACTCCTCGCGCACTCTAACATTGAAGCGGATCAACGAGATTACGGTCCGGATTAATTCTTCAATGGATCTCCATGAATTGCTGACCACGATCATGGACACGGCCAAGGGCTTGCTGGAGGCGGAGGCAGCCTCGCTGTTGCTCTACGACGCGGAAAGCGAAGAGCTAATTTTCGACATCGCGCGAGGCGCGGGCGGAGCAGTGCTTGCTCGCCGGCGCATCCCGGTCAGTCAGGGCGTCGCCGGACTCTGCGTGCGTGAACGCCAGGCGTTTGTTATCAATGATGCTCAATCCGATTCGCGCATCTTGCGCGACATTGATCAGTCCACCGGATTTCAAACGCGCAATTTGCTGGCCACTCCGATGGTGGCCAACGGGCAGGTAATTGGCGTGCTGGAAGCGCTGAATACTGCAGACCGGCGCGATTTTTCGGGCGGCGACCTGCGACTGCTGAACTATCTGTCCAATATGGCCGCATTGGCGATTCGAAATCGCCGCTTGTTTGACGAAACCCAGGAGCGCGTCAACGAATTGAATTGCGTATTCGAAATTTCGCAAAGCGCCCAGAAGGCGGATAGCCTGGACGGGCTGTTGCAGGCAACGCTTGATGCGATCGGTCGGGTGCTGGGGGTGGAGCGCCTGTCGGTGCTTTTTCGCGAGGAAGGCGAAAGGGGGCTGCGTCTGGCGCGCACTCGCGGCTTCAACGTAGAGGATCGTGATTTTCGCATCGATCCGGAAACTGGCATTGCCGGCATTGTTTTGAAGACTGGCGATCCCTTGCTGGTGCGCGATGTTGAAAAAGAACTGCGTATCCATTCTGATCGAGCTGGCCTTTACTCGACCCGCTCCTTTATCAGCGTTCCGATCAAGGTCGAGGGCCGCCTGGCCGGGCTGCTCAATGCCGCGGACAAGACCAACGGCGAACCCTTCGATTACTTTGAGCTGAAAGTACTTTCCACTGCCGCTGCTCAAATTGCCGACGCTTGCTCGCGGATGCGTTCTCGCGAGCGCGCCCTCGAAATTCAGATGTATCGCAAGGATCTGGATACAGCTGCGCAGATTCAGAGGAATTCATTGCCTCGTATTCCGGCGCGCATTGGCGGCCACGAGGTAGCCACTCGCTACGAGGCCTGCCGCGAGGTCGGCGGGGATTTCTATGACTTGATTTATCATTCGCCGGATCGTATTTCGCTCTTGATCGCGGATGTGGCTGGCAAGGGCGTTCCGGCTGCGCTGTTCATGGAGTACTCCAAGACGCTGATTGGCGGACAGATTCCCCGCAATCTGGATCCGGTGGCCACGCTGGCTCGCGCCAACGATGAGCTGTATCGGAATAGCAAGATTGGAATCTTTGTTACCTGTATGCTTCTGCAGGTGGAGCGCGAGCATCGACGAATCCGAATGGCATCCGCCGGTCATAATCGACAGTACCTCTATCGACCCAGGCAGGGCGAAATCGAGGTGCTGAGCGGGAAGGGCGCTCCTCTGGGTATTTTCGAGGGCATGGAATATCTGGAACGCCTGGTCCAGTACGAGCCAGGCGATTTGCTGGTGCTGTATACGGATGGCATTACGGAAGCAAACGACCGTCGCTTTGGCGAATATGGCGAGGAGCGGCTGATAGAGGTCGTCCGTCAAAATGGCGCCCTGCCGCCGGATGGAATCATACGGGCAATTTTTGACGACGTGGATCGCTTTCGTGATGGCTTTGAAGCAAATGATGACGCCACGATGATGGTCGTCCGCCTGGCTTGAGCATCGATTGTACTTGACCGCTATCGCCGCTTATTGAGATATGTCAATAAGCGGTTTCCAGGCCATGGCGGTCTTCAACGACAGGATTCTTCTGCAGCGCGATCTGGTCCTGGTAATGGCCGCGCTGGCCGATGAGATCAGGCTGCGCATTCTGGCAGCGCTCTCCGGCGAGCCGCTTTCTGTGCAGGAAATCCAGGAGATTCTGGCTTTGAAGCAGAGCCGCACCTCCCGGCACCTGCAGATTCTCGCCAGGGTTGGCCTGGTGGAGGGCGTGCGCGACGGCAGCCGTGTCTACTACGGCTTGCACCAGGACATCCGCCGCTCTTCTGAGCTGAGCGGGCTGCTTGCGGCAGCTGGAATCGCAGGTCCATCTGGCGAAGCCCTGCGCATTGCTGACGGCGAGGCAGCGGCGCCGCGCCTGCGGCGTCCGGCGGCAATGACCGAGGATCGCGATCGGCTGCAGGCTGTGCTGGCGGAACGCAGACGCGACGCCATTGAGCATTTTCAGCAGCATGGCCAGGAGCAGGATCGCCTGCAAAGCGGCCTGGTGGACTCCAACTTTTATCGCCGTCAGGTGCTGGCAATGCTTCCGGAAGATGCTGGATTGACTCTGGATCTGGGCTGTGGCGCTGGCGAGCTGGCGCGACTGCTGGCAACGCGTGCGCCGCGCTTGATCTGCGTGGATCAGAGTCCAAACATGATTGAACACGCCGAGCGACGCGTGGCCGATCCAAATGCTGAATTCAGAATTGGGGCGCTTGAGCATTTGCCGGTGAAGGATGGCGAGATCGACACCGTCGTCGCGTCGATGGTCCTTCATCATATGCCCGATCCGGCCTCCGCCTTGCGCGAGATTCGCCGAGCGCTGCGGCCAGGCGGATGTCTGGTGTTGGCCGAGCTGGATCGGCACGATGTGGAGGCGATGCGCGCTAATTTTGGCGACTTCTGGCTGGGCTTCCCACAGGCGCGTATGCATCGAGCCCTGGAGGAAGCTGGCTTTTCCGTAGAGCGACAGGCCAGCGGCGAAGGCGTCGGTCAGCTGAAATGCATCTTCTTTCTAGCCCGGCGCACCAAAACAACGCGGGCGATTGAACCTGCCGCCCAGCGCGCTCGCCGTTCGCGTCCGCCAGCGCGGGCCTTGATGAACTGATTTTGAATTTTGCGTCTGCAAGACGGACGCCAACAAGGAGAGAGAGATGCTGACAAAGGAAAGAGTAGATTACAAAGTGAAGGATATCAGCCTCGCCCGTTGGGGTAGAGAGGAGATCATCCTGGCCGAAAAGGAAATGCCGGGATTGATGTCGCTGCGCGCTGAGTATGGCGCTGCCAGGCCGTTGCGCGGCGCTAAAGTCTCAGGTTCGTTGCACATGACGATCCAGACGGCAGTGCTGATCGAAACGCTGGCAGAGCTGGGCGCCGAAGTGCGCTGGGCGACCTGCAATATCTTCAGCACCCAGGATCATGCGGCAGCGGCTATTGCCGAGCGCGGAATTCCGGTGTTCGCCTGGAAGGGTATGAATGAAGAAGAATACTGGTGGGCCCAGGATCAAACCCTGAACTTCGAGGGCGGCCCCAATATGCTGCTCGATGACGGCCATGATCTGACGGATTGGGTGCTCACCAAGCGCACCGAGTTGATTCCCAATATTCGCGGCGTGTCAGAAGAGACAACTACCGGCGTTCACAAGCTGCGTAAGCGTGCGAAGGAAGGCTCCCTGCCATTTCCGGCGATGAACGTCAATGACTCTGTCACCAAAAGCAAGTTCGACAACCTGTATGGCTGCCGCGAGTCGCTGGTCGACGGCATCAAGCGCGCTACTGACATCATGCTTGCCGGAAAGACCGCCGTGGTCTGCGGCTATGGCGACGTAGGCAAGGGCAGCGCCCAGAGCCTGCGAGCCTTCGGCTGCCGCGTGGTCGTAACTGAAATCGATCCGATCAATGCGCTACAGGCCGCCATGGAAGGCTACCTTGTAGATACCATGGACAACTGGGCGGACAAAGCGGATATCTTTGTGACCACGACCGGGAACATTGATATCGTGCGCATTGATCATATGCAGCGCATGAAAGACGGAGCAATTGTTTGTAACATCGGTCACTTTGACACCGAGGTGCAGGTGTCTCGATTGCAGAAGTTTCCGGGCATCAAGCACGTGGAAATCAAGCCACAGGTCGACAAGTACACCTTCCCCAGCGGCAACAGCATATTGCTTCTGGCCGAAGGCCGTCTGGTTAACCTGGGCTGCGCAACCGGACATCCCAGTTATGTGATGTCGACCAGCTTTACCAACCAGGTCCTGGCGCAAATCGAGCTATTTACCGGCAAGTATCCGATAGGCGTTCACCTCTTGCCGAAGAAGCTGGATGAGAAGGTGGCGGCCCTGCACCTTGATAAGATTGGCGCCCGGCTAACAAAGCTGACTGCAGAGCAGGCCGACTACATTGGCGTAGCCGTCGAGGGACCCTATAAACACGAGAACTACCGCTACTGATTGTAGCCGGAGGACCCGGCGCCGCCCTTCGGCGGCGTCGGGTTATTTCCGGGCCTTGCCTCTGAGACTCAAAAAGCTGTTGAAAATGAGACCAGCTATCCGCTTCTGCTGACCTATGGAAGGGGTGCTGATTGAAGCGCGACTGGAACAGGCCAGCGCGCGTGGCGTTCCAGTAGAGCTGCGCGGTTACACCTTTTCACGCACCTACCAGAGAAACCTGGATACGGCCTTACGCGTGCTTTTGACGCAGGCTGGTCGACCGGACCTCGCGCCCATCCTCCACTCTGTGGCCCAGGAACTTTGCCTCTTTGCTTCCATTGCCAACATGCGCCAGGTCTACTTCGAAGAACGCGGTCTGAACCTGTCCGACGCCCTGGAATTGAGCAAGAATGAAGAGGCCTTCCAGAGCACAGTTTCATCGCAAAATGAAATGAGCTACCGGGAGCGTGTTCGTCGGCGGGGACTGCAGCTTCGGACACGACTGGAAGTGGCTGCCGGCGCTATGGTGCTGGAGGTGTCGAACAACGCCTACCTCAGTCCGGCCCAGGAGGAGCGGCTGCGCGGCGCATTGCGCGAGGCCATGGAATACCGCGACATCATGGACTACTTCCGCGACCATCCCGACGATCCGACCGGACGCGGCCTGGGATTGACGCTTTCGTTGTTGATGCTTCGCGAGCAGAATCTGCGTCCCGAGCTGCTGCGCGTCGGCCGCAGCGACGGCTGGATGGTCTCGCGTCTGGAAGCCCCGCTTACCGAGATGTACCAGAGCATTCGCGACCGCATCGCCCGCGGCGAAGAGGTGCGTCCCTTCGAGGCCGGAGGCATCGAGGCGCAGGGCGTGCAGCTGCAGGACATAATCACAGTGCAGTGTCCGGTGTGCGGACGCATGGTGGACGAGCGCGTTTTCTTTATTCCCGTTGATGACTCTATGATCGATGCGATGAGAGTTCGCGCCGTAAAACCAGACTGGCAACCAGATCACGGCGCCTGCGCCAGTTGCCTGGCGTCCTTCGGATAGGCAGCGAAAGGCTGCGCCCGGGCCCGCCGCGCTCCGATATTGTATTCGGACGCGACCCATGCCACGAGCTCCTAGACTCTCCGATAGCCAGAGCCGCGCAGCGGAGCAAAGCGCGCTGCAAGCGGCCATTGCCAGGCTTGCGCCGGAGCAGATACTCTGGCCCGAGGAACACATCGCAGCGTTCCCCGAATCCGCACGCCAGCGCAGCGGCCGCAAGACAAGCGTGCCCTTACTGGCAAATCCCTTACAGCGCGTCGAACTCGCTGCACTGTCCATGCAGGATCGCCTTTCGCAGGAGATCTTGAGCGCCGCCCAATGCTACTGGATCTGGACCCGCTTTATCGAAACCTTGCAGGGAAACTCTGCACGCGCCCCAAAGAAGAAGGCTTCTAAGAAAGCTGCAACGAAGACCGCCGTATCAAGAGCCGCCAGTGCTGCAGTGGAACAAGCAGCCCAGCTGCAGGCGGCGATGTTGCGCGCCCAGTGCTTTCGTGATCAACTTACGGTGGGCAAAGAGGTTCGCAGCGCCGCATCGCGCGAGCAGCTGGTGATGCACTTGATTGCCGACGCTTCCCAGGCTTCGAATCGAAACGAGCTGGTGCAGCTGAAAGCTCGAGAACTTCAGCTCCGGGAGCAGGGCGCCGCAATGGCCGCGGAGCTGGCCGAAGAGCGCCGTCATGCCCAGAAGGTCGAGGCTCGCTTGAAGCGACTCTCCGACCAGGAAACAGCCAGACGATCGGAGATCGAATCGGAGATCGTACAGGAGCATCGCGCCCTGCGCGAGGAGTACTCCATTCTGTCGAGGAAGTATGACGATGTGGTCTCTCAAAATATTCGACTGTCCAACGAGCTGCGCCGGGGGCCCGGCGGCGACCTGTCGGCGTCGCTGGATCAGTTGCGCGAGCGAATCAATTCTATTGTAAAGCATGGCGCCCTGCGCGATGATCGCCTGGCGCTATCCGCACTGCGGATGGAGGTTGCTCAGTTGCAGCGAGCGAGAATGTATCTCGGGCGCGCACTATTCAACCTGGGGATTCTTTATTTGCGCGGCGGCGATCGCAAGAAAGCGGTGGCCGAATTGCGCGCCGCGCGCGAGCTGGGCGTAGAAGATGCCGAAACCAATCGGCTATTGCGCGCTGTTCGCTGAGTGGGCGATGCGAATCCTGCTGCAGCGAGTGACGCGCGCCGAGGTGCGCGTCGAGCATGAAAGCGTGGGCGCCATTGGGCGCGGCCTGCTCTTGCTGGTCGGTTTTGGCCAGGATGATGTCGACGCCGATCGGGCTTTGCTGGAAAAAATGGCGCGCAAGAGTATTGGTTTGCGCATCTTTCCTGATGAAGCCGGCAAAATGAATCGTTCTCTGGCTGACACAGGCGGAGGCGCCTTGCTCGTTCCGCAGTTCACGCTCTATGCTGATGCACGCCAGGGCAAGCGGCCGGCGTTTACGGCTGCTTTATCGCCGCCGCTAGCGGAAGCGCTCTTTGAGTCCTTTGTGGCCAGCTGTCGGACTCTGGCCTCGGGCCGCGTGGCAACGGGCCGCTTTGGCGCAGAAATGCAGGTAGAGCTGGTCAACGACGGACCGGTGACGCTGTGGTTGGACAGCGATCTTCTGTAGCAAGCCTGGAGAGATCCGCCGCAATAGCGATCAGATATGGATGCCGTTTACCGCATCGGTAATGCGGCCATTGATCTTGCTCATGATGTAGTTGATGTAGTTGGTCAGATCTTTGCGGAATTTTGTGGCATAGCGCACCGGTCGGGCCATGTTCCGATCAAAAAGGACGCTTTCCAGCTCGCGCGCCGTCTCTTCCAGTTCGGTCAGGATGTGTTTGAGCTCCCGAAATCGGCGGTTGGCGTCAGTAAGCGCCTTGTGGTCCAGTGTGCGCGGACTGATATCCACGGGAAAATGCTCCAGGATCAGGTCGGCTTCTTCGCGAAAGTCAAAGACCAGCTCCGAAATTTCGTCGAGATATTCCGACTCGATCTCGGGCAAGTCCTCTGCGGGAGTCATCTCCTTGAAGCGATGGCGAAGCTTCTCAACCTGATCGGTCAACGAATTTCTAATGTGTTTCAGGCCAAAGTGCTCGCGATGCAGCCGGGTTAGAGAAATGAAGTCGCGTCCAATGTAGATCTTGTCGCGATAGTTGTGCGGCAATTCATCTGCGCCAATGGTGTAGAGCTTGACCTCAAAATCCTCGGGATGGTCCGGAACGTCCACAAAGCGCGTGATAATCAGATTATTATTTAGCGTAATATAGTAGGAATTGCTCTCTACCAGTGAAGAGTACAGAGAGAGTTGATATACAAGGTACTCCTTCATCCAGTGCAGGACATTGCCGTGGCGCTCTACCAGCGAGGTGAGCTGCGCTTCCTCTTCCGGCGTCGCGGCGCCGGTGGTCAGGTAGCGCATATCAGGGGTGATCAGAGCGCGGCAGCTGCTCAGAAAAAATTCCAGGTGCAGGTTGTTGAGAATATCCTGCTGAAAGGAATCCGCGCTGAAGCGCGGAATCTTCATCAGGGTCATGGCGCTGATGCGCTGTAGCGTCTCCATTGTCTTTGCTCCTGGCGCTGTGAGTGAGTCGCCCGGCGCGACGCAGGTCAACTACAAAAGGGGAGGGAGAATCAACATGGCATCGCCGTAGCTAAAGAAGCGATACTTTTCGGCTATGGCCTCCCTGTAGGCTTTCATCAATGTGTCGACGCCGACGGCGCAGGCGACCAG
The DNA here is from genome assembly GCA_019694655.1 of Leptospirales bacterium. Lineage (NCBI taxonomy): Bacteria > Pseudomonadati > Spirochaetota > Leptospiria > Leptospirales > Leptospirales bacterium. The sequence continues at coordinate 47,657 of JAIBBN010000006.1, read as the reverse complement.
CATGAGCAAACTGCTGCCTGGCAAATGAAAGTTTGTAATCAGCGCATCGATGGACTGAATTGTATCGGGCGGCCGCAAGAACAGTCGAGTTTCAAAATCGCCGGGCGCCACGCCTTCCTGACGACGCCAGGATTCCACGGCGCGCAGGCTGGTTGTGCCTACGGCCACTTTTCTTCCGCGGCTGGAATTGTAGGCTTCGGCAAATTCTGCAGAAATCGTTACTCGTTCGGCGTGCAATTGGCCTTCTGTAAAGTGGGACTCGGTCAGCGGCGCAAAGGTTCCGTAGCCAATCTGCAACGCAACAGCTGCGGTGTGTATGCCGCGTTCCTTAAGTCGCGCCAGCAGTTCAGGGGTAAAGTGCAGTCCGGCTGTGGGCGCCGCGACGCTGCCCGGCGCTACGGCATAAACAGTCTGGTATCGGATGCGATCAGAGTCGTCGGCGCGGCGACGCAGGTAGGGCGGCAGCGGCGCCTCCCCGCAGTGCTGAAAAAAACTCTCGGCTGCCGCCAGGTCGGGCCAGGCCGCTTCTCCGCGGGTATCAAGCGGCAAGAGCAATGATTCAGCGGGATGTTCGCTTGCCGCTCCGAGGAAGCGAAAATACACAGGTTGCAGCGGATTTGCCAGCTCTAACAGCTCCTGGTCGGCAAGCTTGCGCCGTCCGCGCAGCAAGGTGCGCCACGCGCCATTGCCGTTGTTCTCCAGGAAAAGCGCTTCGATTGCTGCGCCGCTGCGCCGGCGCAGCGCCACACGGCGCGGCGAAACGCGGGCGCTGTTCAAGATCAGCAAGTCTTCAGGCGAGAGCAATTCCGGCAATTCATGGAAACGGCGGTGTTCGATGGTCGCACCGCAGCCATCGGCCTGCGGGCGCAGGACCATCAGACGGGAATGGTCGCGCCGCTCTGCCGGTCGACTTGCAATCAAGTTCTCAGGCAAATCGAAGTGCAATGCTCGCAGGCTTTCCCGCCAGTCGTCGCCATTTTTCATTTCATTTCTAGACCCTCTTTAGATTCTGGGTCCGGTCCATGCTGGCGGATAGTCCATTGTTGAAAAGCGCGTTGCAGGCTACCGTGCGAGCGGGACGGCGAATCCGAGAGCTGTATACAACGCGCAGCTGGCCGGCGGCGGCGTTGCTGGCCGCCTCGCTACTGGTTGTAGGCGCGGCTTCCGCTCGCGTCCTCGATCCAGGAGAGCCGGGGCCCTTTCAGGAGTCCTACAGCGATTTTGATGACTACCGTCGAGCTTCGATTCGGCTCTACGATGGCAAGGACCCCTACAATCTGGATCGGCTGGAGGCGCTGGGCGCTGCAATGCAGTCGCAGAGCGCCGGTCAGGCGATCAACCTCTTTGAAATCGTTCAGCTTCTGCGCGGCGTTGGCAGCTATCTCTATCCGCCGCTGACTGCGTTCTTGCTTGGTCCGCTTCGCAAATTGGATTACCACAATGCGGCGCTGCTTTTCCAGGCGTCGAGTTTGACCGCCCTGGTCGCCTTCCTCTGGCTATCGCTTCGCCTTCCGGAATTGGGCGAAGTTCGCCGGACGGAAGGTTTGCGCAATGCGGCGCTGGCCATGTTGCTCTGCGCCGGGCTGCTGGCTGAGAACGGAAGCAATGGCAACATTGGCGCATGGCTGATCTTGCTCAGCGGCGGCGGTTTGTTCCTTGCTTTTTCATCTTCAATGACGGCGGCGTTGATGGGCGGCTTTATGCTGGGCATCGCCGTAACCATCAAGATTACTCCGGTCTTTCTATTTGTCGTTCTGTTTGCGGGGCGGAGGCGGGCGGCAATCGCCGCCGGATTTGCCGGAATCGTCGCCGGCTTGCTGCTTCCGGCAATGGTCGTGGGCTGGGAAGAAAATCTGAAGTTGCTCCGGCTCTGGCGCGCCTACATTCTCAAGTCGTTCAATCAATTTGTATTTATCCGCTCCTGGGCTAACAATCAGAGCGTGCCAGGCGCAATTGGCAAATTGTTTGTCCCATACTCGGATACTCTGCAGGCAAAGTATGGCTTGCCCCTGATGGCATTTGGGCGCTCGCCGGGCGCCGTTGAGATGGAATTGCTGCGTAACGTTGCGCGCTTCTGTACGTTGACGCTCTATGCGCTGCCATTTCTTGCTGGATTGGCGCTGGCCTGGCGACTCTGGCTGCGAGCGCTTCTGGCAGAGCGACGCTGGCGCACAGCGGCGCTGACCGGCGATTGGCAAGACCTGCTTGCGCCGCAGATGATCCGCCTGTCGCTTCTGGCTACGCTCAGCGCCGTAGCTGGCGCAGGAGTCAGCTGGCGTCATGCCTATTGCGCGCTTCTGCCAGCTGCGCTGTGGCGCATCTACAGCTGGCGCAAGGCGGGCGACCGCTTGCCGCGAGTGGATCGGGCATGGCTGGGCTTTATCGGGCTTTTCAGTCTGGGCTACCCCTTGTTGCCTGGCGCGCTTCGCGACGCATTCGCGATCTATTCAATTTTTCTCTGGTTGGCCGTGGCGCTGTGCTTCTGGCTGACAATCGGGCTCTTGCGAAGGGAATCCTGAAGCGATGGTATTCAATTCATTCATCTACCTCGTCTTTCTGGCGATCGTTCTCGCTATCTACTGGTCGCTGCAACGAGTTCGACAGGGCTATCGATGGCAAAACCGATTCCTTTTACTGGCGTCCTATTTTTTCTATGGATGGTGGGACTGGCTTTTCCTTTCGCTGATTTTGCTTTCAACTGGCATTGACTATGCTACAGCGCGCTGGATCGAAACGGCGCAAAGCGAGGCTCGCCGTCGCATATTGATTTCCATTTCGGTTATCTCCAATCTGTCGATCCTTGGAATCTTTAAGTATTTTAACTTCTTTGCCGACAGTCTGGTCCAGGCGGCGCGAGTCTTTGACGCCGGCGCCTTTTCCGATGCACATTCGGCAACTTTACTCAGCGTGGTCCTGCCGGTTGGCATCAGCTTCTATACCTTTCAGACCATGGCCTATACGATCGATGTTTTTCGCCGGCGTATTCCGGCCGAACGCGATTTTCTGGACTTTGCACTTTTCGTAACCTTTTTCCCGCAGCTTGTGGCCGGACCCATTGAACGCGCCGAGGATCTTTTGCCGCAGCTCAAGCGCCCGCGCAGCATCGCCTGGCAGGATATCGAGGCTGGCGCCTGGTTCCTGTTGCTTGGCTTTTTCCTGAAGACCTACATTGCCGATTCGCTTTCGCCGCTGGTGGATCGCGTATTCTTGCCTGGACGCGGCATCTATTTGGCCGACCCGACCTACGCGGCAGGATTCAACGGGGCGCAGGTTCTCGTGGCCTGCGTCGCCTTCATGTTTCAAATCTATGGCGATTTTGCCGGATACAGCATCATCGCTCTCGGCTCGGCGCGATTGTTGGGCGTTCGATTGACCATGAATTTCGAAACGCCACAATACTCTTTGAACCCGGCGGAGTTGTGGCGTCGCTGGCATGCAACTCTGAATCGCTGGATCAGCGACTATGTCTATGTTCCGCTCGGCGGCAGCCGTCACGGAAACTGGAAGAAGTGGCGCAATCTGTTCCTGGCTTTCTTCTTATCCGGACTCTGGCATGGGGCCAGCTGGAGCTTTGTCCTGTGGGGGGCCTATCTGGGGCTGTGGACGGTGCTCTACGACGCATTTCGTGAGCGCCTGCCGCGATTGCCCGCCGGAGCGCCGGCCTTCTTGCGCGGCGGCAGCGTAGTCATGCGCATGGCAGGCGTTACTCTGCTTTTCAGTTTATCGGCAGTCTTTTTCCGCGCCTACGATTTCGGACATACCATCGCGCTTTTCCGCTCGCTGCTAACAACGAACTGGGATTGGACGCATGCGATCAACAATGTGAAGCCCGCGGGCGTGTATGCGCTAGAGGTACTGCAAAAAGTCGGCCTGCTCCTGGTGCTGGACGCAATGTGGCGTCGTAGCGGCGATCCGCTGTGGATTTTCCAGCGAAATCCGTGGTTCCGCGGCGCTGCATATTGCTCGCTTTATTCGCTGATTGTAATTTACGGAGTCTTTGGGAAAGATGTCATTTACTTCGCTTTTTAAGAAGCCGGTTCCGTTGGTCTGTGCGGCAATCTTTCTGGCCGTTGAGATTCTGGCTCGGGTCGCCCCGCTTGAAATGTACAGCGGCGCTGCGATCTATCTGACCGTGCATCGCCGTCAGCTGCTCGATGCCGAGCAGCCTGAATTCGACTACCTTATCTTTGGCGAATCGAAGAGCTTGAGCATTCGCGGTCATCGTGCGACGGCGCAAGAAAACTGGAGCGTGTACAATTTTAGCATGCCGGCCATGGGTTCGCGCTACTTCTCCTTCCTGCTGGAAAAATATCTGGCGCACCGCAAACGCAAACCGGCGGCGCTAATCTTTGCCGGCGATCCGGGCGTGTTTCAGCAAAGCTGGAATACGCCGTTGCACGATCCGGGACGGATCTACAGCGATTCGCGCGAAGATCCGCTGTGGAGATATCTCTACTATCGAGTCGTCCGTCGCATCCCATACGGATTCTCGGCGGTGCGCGGACCGCAGATGCCTCAGGAGGCGGCCTGGGATAGCTATTCGCACCGCTTCCTGCATCTCTTTTCGCCAGCGGAATTGGCCGGGCAGTATACTGGCGCCGAACGCATCTTTGTTTTGCGCGAAGCTGCGCCGCTACAATACTATACCTTCCGCTATCGCGACGCCCTCCGCGGCTATGTTTCCAATCCGCGTCCGGCGCTGCCTGCGCCGCGTCCAGTCTATTGCCAGAGTTGCAGCGAGTCGTTGCGAAATGAGTGCCGAAGTCGTTTGCCAAATTTCCAGGACAACGCACTGATTCGCGCCCAGCTGGCCCGCGACTATGGCGCCATCAATCTGGGCGAACGCATCGAGGCGGCAAACCTGCTGCAGTACAATCTGGTACGTGAAAAGCTGGTGACGGCGACGCGGCAGATGTTTGACGGGGCCGCCGTTGATCTGGGTCCGCTGCAGGCCATCCTGGATGTAGCTCGTCGGCACGGAGTGCGCGTTGCAATGGCTGCCGCGCCGACTGTCGATCAGTATGGCAACGCGCGCTATTACGTGGAATACCGCCGCCAGCTGGCGCAGTTGTTAGCCGGTCGGGAGGACGCCCGGCAGTTTGATTTCGCCAGGCCTTACTTGACGGCCGACAGCTTTGTCGATCAAATCCACTACAATTGCGAGGCGGCTCGATCTGTGAATGAGGACTTTTACAGGAATGTGATGCCCCGGATCCTGGCCTTTGCGCCGCCGGCATCCGGCGAAGCAGCCATGCGCAATCTGGATGAAAGAGCAGGGGGCGGGTTGTGAACCGAATCCGGGAGTTGTGGAAGATTCGCTACGTCTACTTTCCTCTGGCGCTGCTGGCGATATACTTCGGGATCGATAAGCTTTGTTCCACGGATATCTATAAGCTCTATTCACAAGGCGATGCCACCTTTCTTTTCTACGACTACAAACCAGAGTTGCTGGATCAGATGGCCGATGTGGCCAGGCGGATTCAGCAGGGAGAAGCGCTGGTGGCGCAGGGCGCCGATGCTGGCGGCGACATCGATCCCGGCGAAGCTGGATTCCCGCCAGGCGTGCGTCCGCGTATCTTCCAGGTTCTGGGCACATCGCGGATGCTTTATTTCGACTATGAAAGGTTCGATCGCAACTATCCCGAGTGGGAGATGTTCAATTTCAGCGCTCCAGTAACGGCGCCAGCCTACTACCTTTATATTCTGGAGCGAACCCTCGAGCGCGGCATTCGGCCTGACTATGTACTCATCGAAACCGATCCCTTCCAGTTTAACGAGTCCAGCGACGCCTTTGCCCGCTCCAATCTCGGCTATACCTTTGATTTGCGTTTCATGCTACGGCATTTTTCGCAGTTCAGCCGAGATCAGTTTTCCTACTGGCTTTCGCGCAATCTATTCGCAGCATACAAGTATCCGCCTCACTATGGAAATATCAGCAGTCGCCTGGGGGATCCGCAGGCGCCCTTCCTCACTCTGAGCAAATTGCTGGACAAATACCAGCGCGAGCACCGCGGCGGGGCCAGGAATGTGATACCCATCGAGCAATGGTATGAGCGCGACTTTACGCGCCTGGAGCACTCTGCGGACCGTTCGCTCAACTGGCTGTATGCGCGTTACCGCATCTCCGACGCACAGTTCCAATTTCTGGAGCAGCTGCTGCAACTGGCAGAGGACAATAAGATCCGGGTTGTGATGGTGCGGCCCCCTGTATCGCGTCCGCTCAGTTCGCTGCTTCAGGAGAGCGATGCTTTGCGCCAACCGCTGGCGGAGTACCAACGGCGAATGGATCAACTTTCCCGGCAGTACAATGCAAAGTACATCGACCTTGGCGCGCGCGACGATTATTATTGCAATACCTTCGTCGACGGGTCGCATATGTCGATTGATTGCTACGCTCCAATGTTGAGCCTGGTGATGAATGAATACTGGCGCGGCGAGACCGCGCAATCAAGCAGGAGCGAGCGGTGATACAACATGGATTTCGCGACAGAATGAGAGCGCTGATCTGGGCGACTCTGGTTGGGTTGGGGGGCTGCGCTTCTTTGCCTGACGCCGAAGAGGGCGCCGCGGCAGAAGCTTTGACCGACCGCATGCTGGCCGCTATCGGCTACCAGAACTGGACAGAACGCACGGCAGCGCTGAGCTTTACCTTTGACGGAGCTTCTCGTCAGTCTTACATCTGGGATCTTCGCCGGCGTCTGGTCCAGGCAAGTTGGGACGAGATCGTCGTTCGCTACAGCCTGAATGATTTTCGAGCGGAAATTGAGGAAAAGGGCGCGCCCGTTTCCGATCCCGCAATGCGCGCCGAGTTGCTGGCCGAGGCCAATAAAAAGTTTGTCAATGACTCCTTCTGGTTCAACCCGCTGCTGCATGTTCGCGCCCCGGGCGCCCATCGCGGTCTGGTCGCCTCTGCCCAGGGACCTGCGCTACGCGTGCAATATTCCAGCGGCGGCGTTACGCCTGGCGATGCGTATCTCTTCCGAACCGATGAAAGCGGGCGTGCCGTAGAAATGCAGCTATGGGTTTCTGTTCTGCCGATCAAAGGAGTGCGCGCCACACTTGGCGGCTACCAGACTGGAGAAACAGGCGTTTCCTTTCCCACGGAGAACAGTCTGTCGATTCTGTCCATTCGCATGCTCGATGTACATATGTATGCCAGCTATCCGCCGGCGGGCCAGGCGGATCCATTTGCCGCGCTGGCAGCATCGGGCCGCTGAAGACGAACGACAGTAACGCAGCGGGATGCCCGGGCCCGGGCCGCTCAGTTGGCCTGAATCAGTGCATCCTGCCAGCGCGGTCGATAGCAAATGCCGCGCTCTTCATTGCAGATCTGAGTCTGAACGCGAACGCTGCGACCGGACGCGGTTGCTGCATTGTCCGCTGCAAATACAAACTCGCTGCGGCCGCGCAGAACTCGCGCCTGCACGGTTTCATCACGTTCGCCCTCGGGCGAGCTGAGCGGCTTTGGTTGCAGTCCGCTGGCGCTCCAGTCGAAAGAAACTGGAATCAGGGCGTTGCCATCGCCGGCGTCCAGATAGGCGTGGTAGCGCGGCGGCACGGTGATTGTTACCGCCAGCTGATTTGTTCCGCGAAGATGTGCGCTGATGCGCGCCTCCGGCGCTGCAGGCGAGGAGCTCGAATCGGGAGAACAAGACGGGAATAACGCCGCCGCCAGCAGGGAAGAAAGGAAAACGATTGAAAGCGCTTTTCGGTTCATGACAGTTCAAACAATCAAGGTCCGGACGCGTCCGTCATCCAGACTTTTTTTGCCGCCCTTACAGCCGCGCATACTCTCTGCGCCGCGCATCGATAAAGTCCACGGCGCGCAGCTCAGACCAGTAGCAGCCATCGCTGGCTATTCGAGCAAAGCCAACGTGACCGCCATGCATGGGCGTCTCCAGAAAAAAATGTTTGGATGCTCTCGCCTCCTCCTCCGGGTAACAACCGGGGCCCAGAAAGGGATCGTTGCGAGCGTTTACAAGCAAGGTCGGCCGCCGAATCCTGGCCAGCAGCGGTCGCGAGCTGGCCTGACGATAGTAATCCTCGGCATCGCGAAATCCATGAAAGGGCGCAGTGAAACGACTGTCAAACTCCGGGAAGGTCCGGATCCGCTTGAAGTCTTGCAGGTCGATCAGCCCGGGGAAACGCTCCGCTTTTTCAGCCAGCTTGGTCTCGAGTTCCTTGAGAAATTGCCGCATATAGACGCGATTGGCCGGCGCAGCCAGGGCCTCGCTGGATGACTTGAGATCGCAGGGTGCAGAGAAAGCTACGGCCCCGCTCAACTGACGGGGCAAATCGCGGCCGCGTTCGGCCATATATTTCAAGGTTAGATTGCCGCCCAGGCTGAAGCCGACCAGCGCCGTTTCCCGCCAGCCGCCGCGCGGCGCCAGATCGCGCATACCGTGCGCCAGAACCAGATCGAGATCCTCGGTGGCGCCGCTGTGGTACATCCTCAGCAGTCGGTTGGGAACTCCGCTGCAGCTGCGGTAGTTCCAGGCCAACACGCTCCAGCCCCTTTGCCAGAAGGCGCCGGCCATCCCCTGGATGTAGCCATTGGCGCTGGAACCTTCCAGGCCGTGCGACAGCGTTACCAGGCGCCGGGCCTCTGGATCCTCGGCAATCAGATAGTCAAAGTCGACAAAGTCGCCATCGGGCAGTTCCAGCCGTTCACGGCGGAAAGGGAGCGGCGAAGTCCGCCGAAACATCGATGGGTAGATGGTTGCAGCATGGCCATTTTGCAGCCACCAGGGAGAGATGTAACTGCTGCGCTCAATGAGGGGCATGAGGATTTGGAGGACGCCGGCCCGCAGCCGACGCCAGGGCAAGCATCAAAACTTGACTTCCACCCCGATATTAAAAAATGGAATCAAGATGCGCCGATCGCCGGAGTCTTGCTGTAGGAGCAAGAAATCGTAGGTCGGCTCTGGATTGGACGCTGAGTAGGGCCGGCGGCGATCCCATGCCTTGCCGATTACGTTCTTGCGTACGTAAACATTGAGCATCTCAAAGAAGACGTTGCCATAGCCCCATCCGTAGTTGAAGAAGCGGTCCACGCGAAAGTCCAGTCGCTGGTATTCAGGCAAACGTTCGCTATTGCGATAGCGCGAGTAGACCGGCTCATAGATTGTGCGCCCACGATTCTGGGTGAGCCCGCCGTCGTCGCCGATGATCAGCGTATACGGTTCGCCGGATGAATAGCGCCACTTGAAGCCAAGCTGCCATTCGGCGCTGAACTTGTAGCCGAAGATCACGTTTACTATGTGAGTACGGTCAAAATCGGCGAGATGCTCTTCGGCGTTGTCGTAGACCTGCGAAAGCAGATAGATCTGGTCGGCGCTGAAGTTGCCATCCAGCAACTCGGGCCGCAGCTGATGATCGTTTCGGAAGGATCGCGAATAGGTGTATGAAATCCAGCCGTACCAGCCGACCTCATCCTCTTCCTTGTTACGCTTGATGTAGAGCTCGACGCCCTCGCTCCAGCCGCGGCCGTCGTTACTGAAGCCCAGCGGATCGTTGAACAAAATCGGCCGATCGTAGCGCGTATAGGGATCTTGATTTTGACGGGCCAGCGTTCGAATGTAGGGATCGACCACGACCAGGTCGCGAAAGTAGTGACGAAAGCCCTCTATTTTGAAGAGGTAGCGATCCCATTCCTGCTGTATGCCGCCGCTGTAATGCTCGGCTCTTTCCAGATGAAGATTGGGATTGCCGCTGGTCGGCGAATACTCATTGGGCTCCGGCGCCCGATGGTAGACGCCTCCGCCCGCAATGAGCAGCGTTCGGGTTGGGAAGCGATAGGAAATTGTGCCGCGCGGATCACTGACAGTTTGCCCGCTGAGCCCAAAGCTATCGGCGCGCACGCCAGGTTTGAACTCGAAGCCATAGCCAGCCAGCGAAAGCTGAGCCCAGCCGCTATTCAGTTCGGTCTTCTGCGAATCGCGAACGGTAACGACCTCGAAGTCGGGATTCGTTGTCCGGAAAAAACTGACGGAGCCGTCGTCGACGGTTCGCTGCCGGACGGTAATGCCATTGTTGCGATAAAAGAAGGAACGGATTTCACCGCCGGCTTCCAGGCCAAGGTGATCGGGAATTGGATCCCAGAATAGCTCCTCGCGCAATCCGACGTAGCCCTGTTGCACTTCCTGGTCGGCCCGGAGAATGCCCAGCTGTCCCTGGATAAAATAGCTGCTGTTGGTGTAGAGGGCCGTAATTCGATTCTGCAGGCGCGCGCCTGGCTGCCAGACATGACGCAGCGCTTCGGTATGGTAGGCGCGTTCAAAAGCGACATTGGCGCCGATGAATATGGGGTCGATTTCCTTGGTTGGATCGAGCTGCGGTCCATTGTCTTTGGAATCGAGCGAATAGGTGTCGCGCGCCCCCAGGGCATAAAAGTAAAGCGAATGCTCCGGCGAAAAGCGCACCATGCTTTTGAATTGCCCGTCCCAGTAAATCGGGAGGTTGACTCCGTTGGGGACCAGGCTGCTGAAGGTCAGATGCAGGTAGGAGATGCGGCCGGCGCCAATCCAGTAGCCGCTGACGCCGCTGTCCGATTCTGGCGCGGCTTCCGTCGTTCGCTGGTCCTCGCTGCCGGCAGCAGCGGTTTGCGCCGCCGGCCCTGTCTGTGCGGCGGCTGCGTCGCTTGGGCCAAAATCAAAGGGCGCCTGAAAGAGCGCATTGGCCGCCCAGAGCGAGAAAGAGCTATGGCCGCCAAAACGTCGCGGGCCGTCGACGGTGTGCATGGATATGACGCCGCCTGTAGCATTGCCAAAGGCCGCCGGATAAGATCCATTGTAGATATCGATGCTTTTCAGAAAGTCATTGTGCAGCACCGAGTTGACCGGGAAGAAATGGAAGGCATAGCCAATGGGAAGCTCGTCGACCAGATAGGTATTGGAACCTTCGTCGGCGCCGCGCAAAGAAATTTCGCCATTGCCGTAGGGCGCCGCGCTGACGCCGGGCAGCGATTCAATGCCGCGCAGCGCTTCGCCAAATTGGCCGGGAATGCGTCGTACTTCATCCAGGCGAACCTGATAGCGCGAGAGTTGTGTGCGATCGCGACTGCCGTGGATTACGATTTCCTGCTGCGAATCTGCCGTCTGACGTCCGGCGGCCGGCGGTTGCGAGCTGTAGACGCTGAGCAATTGATTTGCACTGCGGATTTCCAATGAGGCCTGTAGCAGTTTGCCGTCAGGTAAAATGACGCGTACCGTGTAGCGACCCGGAGCAGGAACGCTGATGGTTGCCTCGCCGCGATTGTCAGTAAAATAGCGCTGTCTGGTCTCCAGAATGATGGCCTGGGCATCGGCTACGGGCTGCTGGTTGCTCGGGTCAATCACACGCAAACGCGCTTCCAGCGCCAGTAGAGCGCCCGGCGCCAATAAGACCAGAGCGGCTGTCAATCTGCGCAGGGCGGCGTGCAGTGAACTAAGATGGGCCTGTTTCTGCATTGGCTATTCCGCTTTGTAGAACGGCAGGTCGCAGGCCTCGCACTCCGCCGTATAGATTTCCAAACAGGGGATTGGGTAGTCCTGAAAGGGACAGGCCGCTTGCAGTATCAACAGGGAGCAGAGTCGCACGCCATATTCGGATGGTCGCGCTGGCAACAGCAACGGATAGCCAGGCTGCGCGCCGCAACGATTGGCGGTGTGCGCAATGGAGACGCCAATTTCGCTGTAGGCGTCATTGAGATCCATATAGGGGCTTTCGATACGACAATGGCCGAAGACCCAGGCGGCGGCGACGGCGCACGACAGGGCGGTTGAAATTTGAAAGACTCTCATCGCGTCCGACCGGCCGGCCGTCCCTGATTTTGATTGCGCGTTCGCCGTTCCAGCTCCTTGATTTCCGCGGCATCCAGGAACTTGATTACATCGCCCTTGATTCGCAGAACGCTCACGCGGCCGAGCAGCGAGTAGTAGTGCGTCTCATGCCACATGCGAATGTTGATCATGCTATCGCCTTCTACGCTCTGGACCGCAGTGGCGATGGCATAGTGCGGGTCCAGCGGATCGGTTGCCGGCCAGAGGTTGAAAAGAAAAAAGACCGAGGTCTCGCCGTAGAGCGAGCAGTCGCCATGATATTCGCGGGGATCTTCGTAGCGCACAGCGGGCGCAAGTCCGCGCAATTCATCTTCGGCCAACGATTCTCTGCGCTGCAGCTCGGCCTGGTCAACGCAGACGATCTTGTAGGGCGCCCCGCGCGTTAGGGTGGCGACCGGTGCGATGGATAGGCGATCCACCGGGCCGCCCCGGTCGATGATGCCGCCAGGCAAACAGGCGCTGGCAGTGAATGCCGCGCTCCATGCCAGGATGAATGCCGCAAGGCCAGCGCCGGCTGTGCGTCGGGCTTTGAGTTCAGCGCCCATCTGTAAATTTGATGACATCGGCCTTCAGATGGAAGCGGTGGCGTGTTAAGAAAAGTAGGAATACGGAACGGTCGGTCCAGTAGCGCAGATTGAGCAGCGCATCGCCCGATTTTTCCGTCAAGAGCTGACGCATCGCCTCATCCACGGGAGGTTCGTGCAGCGGCAGAGAGATTATGCCGGTATCAAAGGACCACCAGCTGACTGTGCTTTGCGCCTCGCCAAGATTTTCAAAACGACGGCCCTCGACCGGAACGTTGGAAACGGCGATGCCTCCAGAGGCAGTCACACAGCAAGCAAGAGCCGCGGCAGCGGCGCTCAGTACGCTGCGCTGCAATAGCCTGCGGCCGAAAGATGGGTAGCGTGCCATAAACTGCTCCTCGCGCCGCGGCGGCAGGCGCGCCGAACCAGCGCGACAGCGCGCGCCCGCCTGGTCGAGTGAAATTCAGTTAGTCGATAGACTGATCGCCGGCTGACTGCGGAGGCGAATGATGTCGATCTCGATCGCGTAGATTGTACCGGTCAATGGTCGCGAGCAGCGCCTGTCCCAGATCGATGGATTGCTGGTTTGCCAGACAGATCAGCGTGAACAAAACATCGCCCATCTCGTTGCGAAGATCTTCCGCGCTGATGCGATCCTCAGGCTTGGGCCTCAGCGGTCCGCAACGCCGCAGCAAGATATGCGCCAGCTCGCCCGCCTCTTCCGTAAGTCGGGCAAGGTTTGCCAGTTCAGAAAAATAACCCTGCGGAAAACTACGGATGAAATGGTCAACGCGTTGCTGCGCTTCGGCAACAGTAAGCGCGGCGCTCATCGCCGCGCGCCTCGTCGCGCCACACTCTTTTTAGGCTTTGGACGGCGCGGCGCCCGTTGTCGGTCACTTTTTCCCGAGACCGCTGGCGTCCTGTCTTTGCCGCCGCTCGGCGCTGCACTCTGGCGAGCCATCTGCCCGGCGCCGCCTGGATCCGGATACCGTTCCGACAGAAATTCTTTGATCACCTCGATGTTCTCTGCACCCAGCGCGAGATTATAGTGACCTACCTGGTCTACGATCAGATCGCGACCCTGGCCGAAGAGTGCAAGATTGAAGGGCACAATCCATTGATCCTGCCACGCACAGAAGGGATCAAAACTTGCAAAGAGCAGGGCGTTCATACGGTGCAGCAGCAGGAAGTCGCTTCCGGCCGCTACATCGCGCAAGGCCGGAACAAAGGGCAGGGCCAGAAAGAGCCGCGAACCATGAAAGGGGGCGGCCAGCGTGATCAGTCGCTGGATGCGCTGCCGCCCGGCATCAGGCAGACTCAACGCGGCCAGCGCTCCGGCGCCGTGACCCAGCAAGATGCCTCCGGTTACGCCCTTCTGGGCCAGCCAATCGCTGATTTCGCGAGATTGCGCCCCGATTCCGCGAAGGATGCTGGCGCAGCAGTAGACGTGAACGGTGAAGCCCAGGCGATGGAGTGCGCCGGCAAGTCGCCAGTAGATCAGCGGCGAGGCGCCGAGATCGCCCAGCAGGATCAGGCTTTCCTTGCGCCGTCCCTGCCAGCTGCGTTGTCGAAAGAAAATGGCAATCGGCCATTGTAAGAGGAATAGCAGACAAAACAGGATTTCTTTTATCCAGCCCAGATACAAGCGGGGTTTCGGAATTGCCGACATGATCCACTTCCGCGAGCCTCGACGCCAGAGAGGGTCTGGACTGCGCCTCGAAAATCAAGGTCCGGCGGGGAGCATGGGAGATCAATTCATATTGAAGATTGAAGGCGCCCTGGATGCAGATGGCGCCCGACAGATCGCGCGCGAACTGCGCAGCCTTACTGCGGCAGGGGCCGGCGAGATCATGTTAGACTGCTCTCATTTGAGCTATGCGCTGCCCGAAGGCGTTATGGAGCTTGCGCGTCTTTGTTCTGACCTTGATTCGGAAAGCGATCTGCGCGTGAGCGCCGTCGAAATCAGCTCTGCCACGCTGCCGGTATTCTCGATGTTTGGTCCGCCGCCATCCAATCGTAGCGTACTGCTGCGGCAGGTCATTGCATTTGTCTGCCCCGCCTGTCAGGCGACTTTGCGCGCTCCACAATCAGGCGACTATGCCTGTCCTTCCTGCCAGCGGCAGGTCAGACTCCATGACGATTTGCGCGCCGAATTGATTCATGACTGATCCGTCCGGCGCATGGTTGCGTCGAGTTCTCTGGATACTTGCTTTGTTGTCGCTGGCCTCGCTGCCGATGATCGCCCGTGCACTGCGCTACGGCGATGCCAGCGCCTGGATCGGGTTTGGTTGTGCGCCGCCGGCCGCGTGCTTTGCCAGAGCCAATTATACAATGCTGCCGCCCGAAGCGCTGGTCTATGCCTCCGGAGGCTATGATGGTCAGTTCTATTTTTATCTGGCCAGCGAACTCTCTGGAGCAGGCTCGGCGCAGCTGGACTCCGATGCATTCCGTCGATCGCGTATTTTGATGCCGTTGTTACTGGCGCCGCTACGACGCCTGGCTGGCGCCGAAGCCCTGGTTTTTGGCTTCCCCGCGCTCACGCTTCTTGCGGCGTTTCTTGCAATGCTGCTGGTGCTAAGCAGCGATCGATCGCATAGCGCGGTCTTGAAAATCGCGGCCATCGCTCTGAATCCCATTGCACTGCTATCGCTATCGCTATCGTTGGCCGACTGGTTGGCTCTTTCCTGCGTCGCCGCCACATTGCATCTACTCTTACAATTGCGCACTCAGCTCAACGACAATGCACAGCCGCCGATGCCGCATCCAGGATATACTTTGTTGATCGCCGGCCTGGCCGGGGCCAGCGCCGTACTGGCAAAGGAAACTGCTCTTTGCGGCGCGCTGGCAATGGCGCCGCTATTGTGGTTCTCCCTGCGGCGGGCAGCCTTGCAACGCTGGCAATGGCTTTCAACTGCCGTGGCGCTTCTGCCGCTGGCGGTTCTGCTCCTCTGGTGGCGCTACTCTGGATTCAGTCTGGCTCTGGCCGCCACACATGGCGCAGCGCCCTTTTCCGCCTGGCGCGACTACTGGAGCGCCCCGGATGCGCTTTTTTCAGGACGCAGTCTCTGTGTTCTGATGCTGCCGCTGCTAACAGTCTGGTCGGCGTGGACCGCTTTGCGTCTGTGTACTGTGATCTGGCGCCGGCGCTCGTTGGTTCTGAGCGACGAACAGTGGCGCGACCTTGCTGCATTGTTATGCACGCTGCAGGCTGTCTTTCTCTTGAGCCGGGCCAGCGCCGAATATTATCTGGAGTTTGCCAATCTGGCGCGGTTGTTCTTGCCCGGCGCGGCCGCACTGGCCTGCGTGCGTTTCGCGTCCTGGCGCGCCTTTCGCCCGCAGAGTGCGCTGGTTCTGCTATGGACGATCTTCGCGGCGCTGTCCTTCCTTTGGTTCTGTCGCAGCGCTCTCTTCGGCGTCCAACCTGCTGCTTTCCTGCTTGAGCCGTAGGTCAAGCTCAGCCTGCGCTCCCAGACTGTAGACCGGCTTGTATTCCGGCACGATGTCGGCGATGCGCGCATCGATCAGCATGCGGTCGCCGCGAGCAGCAGCGCGCGCCAGCTCGTCAATCAGACGCCGCAGTTCAGCGAGGCTGAACATGCGCGACATCGCAATGTGGATCTTTCTGTGATGCGTGGGTTGGACGCCCTCGCCATCAAGCAGCAATTCCTCAAAGAGTTTCTCGCCTGGTCGCAGTCCAACGTAGCGGATCTCTATATCTTTATGCGGCACAAGTCCGGCAAATCGAATCATATCTTCGGCAAGGTCCTTGATACGTACCGGTTCGCCCATATCAAGAATGAAGATCTCTCCGCCTTTGCCCATGGCGCCGGCCTGAATAACAAGTCCGGCGGCCTCAGGAATGGTCATGAAGTAGCGAATGATATCCGGATGCGTGACCGTTACCGGACCGCCCTCGGCGATTTGTCGAGAAAAGAGCGGAATAACCGAACCGCTGGAACCCAGCACATTGCCAAAGCGCACTGTGATATAGCAGGTATCCGTAGTGCGCGCAAGGTTCTGAATGTAGAGTTCGGCGATGCGTTTGCTGGCGCCCATGATATTGACTGGATTTACCGCCTTGTCGGTGGAGATCATCACGAAGCGATCGACGCCGGCATCGCGAGCGGCCTCGGCCAAACGCACGGTGCCAATCACGTTGTTGTAAATGGCCTCGGCGGAATTCAGTTCCATCATTGGCACGTGCTTGTAGGCGGCGCAATGGAAAACGACCTGGATTTCAAACTCACGAAAGATACGATCCAGGGCCCGGGGGTCGCGAATATCAGCGATGATCGAAACGATGCGCGGCATTCTTGCGCCCTTTTCCGGGGGCTGCACGTTGCGTAGCTCATAGTCGATTTCGTAGAGCGCCGTTTCAGCCTGCTCAGCCAGAACCATCGCTGCCGGCTGACACTGCAGCAAGCGACGGCATACCTCGCTGCCAATCGAACCGCCGGCGCCGGTGATCAAGATGGTCTTGCCTGAAAGGGCCGTATGGATCTCGCTATTGTCGAGATCGACCACATCGCGACCCAGCAAATCCTCCACCGTCAATTCGCGAAGCGCACCGCCAATGCGCGGCCGGTTCAGCATATCGCGCAGCGGCGGCAGCGTCTTGGTTGAAACGCCGGCCTCTTCACAGTCGCGGTGTATAGCGCGAACCCTCGCCGCCGGTAATTTTTCCGTGAGCAAAACGGCTTCAATGTTCAGCTGGCGGATCAAACGGGGCAGATCATCCGGACGACCAAGTACTGGCAGTCCCTGCAGCAGTCCTCCGCTCTTGGCCCGATCGTCATCCACCAGGCCCACGGGGTTGTACTCGCTATCGGGTTCATTGCGCAGTTCGCGCATCAAGCGTACTGCGGCCAGTCCGGCGCCTACCAGCAATGTGCGCCGGGCGTTGCGCGGCATCGGCGTAAGCAGCAAATCGCGTACGATGCGCCAGCTGAAGCTGCGAAAGCTGATCAACAAGAATAGCAATACGCCATCCAGTACCAGAGCGCTGCGTGAGACGCCTTCCAGTCGATTGTAGAGAAAGAGCGCACAGATTCCGACCAGCGTGCCAATGGAAACGCCTTTCAGGATTTGCACCAGATCGTGGATTGAGGCGTAGCTCCAGAGGCTGCGATAGAGCCCGACAAAGACGAGGGCCAAAAGCTGGCATCCCACAAGGACCGCCAGCGTCCGCAGCACCTCACTGTAGCCGGGGAAAGCCTCCCATTGCTCGGGCAGGATCTGATCAAAGCGCAAGGAGTTGGCGGCGAAGTAGGCCAGGATCGTAAGGGCGGCATCGACCGGCAGAATCAAAAATCGCCGGTGCTTGGTAATCCAGTCTAACATGCCTCGCCTCAAGTTCGCGCGGTCTTCGCCTGGGGGGCGTCTGCTTCCCGCTGCGCCTTATCAATAGATACGACGAGCAATTCGCGAAGCCTGAGCGAAATCCGCCGTTTAGACGCTCAGATTCTTACAACAGTCGAGAACCTCAGTCCTGGCGGGAAAAGCGATCAGCGCCGTAAAATTAGCCTTCGGCTTGTTCCAGGTCTTTGTAGCCGACGCCGCGACGGTGGGCTTGCTTGGCTCGGCTGCGCAGGCTGCGCGCATGCCGCTTACTGGCTACGCGATTGCGCACTTTCTTGGAGGTACGGACTTTCTTCATAAATAGGGACCGCCGCTTCATTGGCCGGAGGTTCCAGAAGCGGGAACGGGCAGGGTCTGGAAGCCGATTCGCATTGCAACAAAAAACGCCTGGATGGCTCTGGTCCCTGGCATGCAGGCAAGCCGCATCGAGATCAGTCGCAGCGCGATGCTGGCTAATGTGGACGCCCTGCAGTCCCTGGCGCCGGAGAGCATATTCCTGGCGGTCATTAAATCCAACGCCTACGGCCATGGCCTCGAAGAAGCGGCTGGAATTTTGCGAGGACGGGTCCGCGCCTTTGGCGTTAATTCGTTTGGCGAATTCCTGCGATTACGCCAGGTGGATGCGCATACGCCCTGTCTGATCATGGGCCTGGCCGGGCTCGAATTTGAAGAGCTTGCCGCCTGGCTCAGTCAGAATTCCGCGCTGACCTTGCCGGAGATCGTCGTTTCCAGTCCGGAGGCCCTGCAGCAGGCCCTGGTCTGGCCAATTACGCCGCCGCTTCATTTGAAGCTGGATACTGGCCTCTCCCGTCTGGGCGCCGACCGCAGCGGCTGGCAAGCATGCCTGCAAATGCTGGCAGCACAACCGGCGGCGCCCTGGGTCGGAGTCATGACCCACTTTGCCGACGTGGAAGACGTTAGCGATCAGCGCACGGCGCGGCGACAGTTGCAGCGCTTTGAGGAAGAGCGCGCTGCCGTCGCCGAAGCTGCAGGCCAGCGACGCCTGCTGTGGCATGCCGCCGCCTCAGCAGCCCTGGTCATCCTTCCCGAATCGCGATTGGATCTGGTGCGCGCCGGGATCTCTCTCTACGGTCTCTGGGCCAGTCCACAGACCCGACTCTCCGCCCTTTCTATTTACGGCCGATTGCCGGAACTGCGCCCGGCGCTGCGCTGGTTGGCGCGCATTGCCATGATCAAAACCGTAGCGGCCGGGGAAAGCGTTGGCTATGGTTGCACGGTACAGCTGGAAAGCGAGACGCGTCTGGCAGTGATTCCCGTGGGCTACTATGAGGGCTACGAACGCGCTCTGTCCAACCGCGGCGCCTATGTTCTGATCCGCGGCCGTCGGGCGCGGCTGGTTGGGCGTGTTATGATGAACATGCTGATCGTCGATATACAGCACATACCGGAGGCGCGCCCCGGCGATGAAGCAGTGTTGATTGGCCGTCAAGGCGAGGAAGAGCTGAGCGCCGATCACTTGGCCGCGCTGACCGGAACCATCAATTACGAAGTGACAACGCGATTGAATGCAACGTTGCCCAGAATCGTAACGGAGTAAGCTCGATGTCCACAAGTTTCAGGATTGCTTTTCCCGCCTGTCGGCCTCGGCGCTGGAATGGGGCTTTGGGGCGCGCGCCGGCGCTGCTTGTTCTTCTGCTGTTGGGCGCTTCTTGCGCGGCGGGCGCTTCCGCCCCTGGCGAAGCCATAACAGCCTCGGCGCCGGTCGCCAGTGTCGGAGCCGTGTGCACCCTGGAGCAGGTTGGACAAACCTTTCTATGTGATCTGGAGTTCGCAGCGGCTGGCGACTGTCAGGCGGCGGTGAGCGATTCGGTGCGGCGCGAGTTTCTACAGCGCATGACCTCGATTTCGCTGCAGCTGCTCTATCTGGATGGCGAACGCGGCGCTACGCCTCCCTTTCGTTACAATCAGATCGATCAGGTTCTGTCGGACATCACTGTGCAGTCCTGCAGCTCCAGCGGCGCTGGCAGCTGCCGCTGTCGCCTGGCTTATCAGGATAGCGAATTGTTGCAGATCTTCTATGATTCCGCCGGCTGTCGACGTTCTTCGCGCTTCATGCGTCACCCGCTCTATTTCGAGGGCGAGGGCTGTCGCTAGCGCAGCTCAACCATCGGCGGCGTTGCAAGTCGGCCAGCCATGGCCGCGTTTTCCAGGCGCAGCACGCCGCGCGGACACACCGCGGCGCAAACTCCGCAACCGACACAAGAAGAGCGAACAATGTTCTGACCGCGCTGCGCATACCAGCGCACATCAATGCCCATTTCGCAGTAGGTTGAACAATTACCGCAGCTAATGCACTGACCGCCGTTGGTCGTTATGCGAAAGCGAGAGAGGAAGCGCTGAAAAAAACCCAGGATGGCGGCCATCGGACAGCCAAAGCGACACCAGACGCGACTGCCCAGCAGCGGGTAAAAGCCCACGCCAATGACGCCGGCAAAAATCTTCCCGATGTAAAAGCCATAAGCATTGGCAAGCACCCCTGAGAATTGTCCCAGCAGTTTGCCGCCGCTTACGGAATTGATCCACAGTGCGGCCGTGCTTATAACAATTGCCGCCAGGATGCTGTGGATCAGCCAGCGCTCCAGACGCCAGGCGGAAAGCGATTTGCTGGAGAGCTGTCGAAAGGGATCGCCCATCGTTTCGGCCAGGCCGCCGCAGCCGCAGACCCACGAGCAGTACCAGCGTTTGCCAAAACGCATGGTCAAAAGCGGCGTGGCCACGAAGCTCATCATCGCGCCAAAACCCAGAAACCAGAGCGCCGGCGATTGGGCGCCCTGCGATAGCGCCGGCAGCCAGTGGTCGGGCGCCAGATACTCGGCCTTCAGCGGCCAGAAGTAGCTGAAAAAGTGCTCCGGCTGCTGGAAGCGAATCAACAGATAAGGAATCATGTAGCCAAAGCCCAGCTGGAAGGCGCCTACGGATATGGTGCGCAGGATCTGATAGCGATTGTGGCGGTACTTCAGGAGCATGCGCGCCGCAAAAACCAGTACTGCAAAAGTATAGAGCGTCGAGTAGAAGAACCATTCATCGGCTGGCGCGGCGCGCAGCGCCTGCGATAGGGGTGAAAACCAGAGGTAAACATGCGCCGCCATCCAATCGTGCAGCGTTTTCGAAGGGCCAAGGGGCAGCTGTCGTCCAAAGTAAATGATCGTATACAATCCGGTGAGCGCCAGCGCACAAAGCCAGGCGACGGCGCCGCGGGCGCTGATTGCGGAGCGAACGATATTGTCATTGTCAATGCCCGCTTCGCGTTGCAGCGAGCGGCGCGCAAAATGAATCAGCGCGCCGGCGGCCAGCAGGTCCAGGCAGAGACTCAACCACAGGGCCGGCGGCGAGAGCGATCCGGGCCAGAACAGACTGGACAGAGGCAAGGCGATGCCCAGCAAGCCGCCGCAAATTAGCAACAGCGGCGCCAGCCAGGCGGGCAGTCGGCCGGGGTGCATCCAGTTGTTCTCTGCAATTGTAGTCATGATTGCCTCCAATTGGTCAGTGCGTTGCACTCAGTGCGCCCAGGGATTGCATGAAGGAGCCATGAAAATCGGCGCTGAATTCCGGATCGAAGGCCGCCTCGCGTAATTGCTCGGCGACCCTTCGCCACGGCCTTTGCGCCGCAATCCAATCGCTGCAGGTCTGCTGTCGAAAGCGCAGCCCCATGAAGTTGTAGCCGCTGATAGCGCCGCTTTCGTCCCAGTAGAGCCGAATCAAGCGTCGACGTCTGGCATCCACCCAGACATGGCTCCGGCCGGGCGCGGGCTCTGCCGGCGCCTGGCCGTAGGTCTGGTATTCGAGATGAAAGAACTTGGCGCTGTTAAACCAGATACCGCGTTCATAGGGAGCGGCAAGCTCTGGGAGTTGCTGGAAGGAGGCCTTGCGCTTCAGCATCCAGCCAATGGAGTTGGCGGCGGCCTCGCCCTGCATCCGACCGGTGTACCACAATTGTTCAACGCGTCCCGCTGTGGCGCGATCTTCGCTGAGCTCGGCACAATCCCCGGCGGCAAAGATTCCTGGCAAGTTGGTGCGCAGCCAGCGATCCACAACGATGCCGCGACGCAGCTGCAAGCCCGGAATCTGACGCGCGAGGTCGAGGTTGGGACTGACGCCGGCGGTCAGACCGACCATCTGGCAGGGCAGCCGCTCCCCGGCTGTGGTACGTACTGCAGCGGCGCGTCCGCTAGCATCGCCTTCGATGCTGGCCAGCTCTGTTTCCAGTCGCAGCACAATGCCGTGACGCAGGAGCTCGCCCTCCACCAGCTGCGATTCCTCGGGCGGCAGGATGTTGCCCCAGTAGCCCTTTTCGCGCACCAGCATTGTAACCTGCACGCCGCGGCTGTGCAGCATTTCAGCCAGTTCGACGCCAATCAGGCCCCCGCCTACCAGGACCGCCTGCTGCAGGCGTCCATCGCTGTACTTCTCGATTTCCTGCAGGTCGCTCAGCGAATAGAGCCCGAGGACGCCCTGCAGGTCCTGACCCGGCCAGCCGAAGCGGTTGTAGCGCGCCCCGGTGGCCAGCAGCAGGAAATCGTAGTCCAGCGCAGCGCCGGAAGCCAGCTGCGCCCGGCCGGCAGCTGGATCGATGGCAGTCGCCCGGTCCTGAATCAGCTGCAGGCGGTTCTTTGCCCAGAACTGGCGATCGTAGGGTTCGGTGTCGATCTGGCGCATGTGCCCCATGTAAATATACATCAGCGCCGTGCGCGAAAAGAAGTGAGAGCATTCGTCTGCTACAATGCGGATCGCCGTCTCTGGCGCCAGCTGTCGGACGCGGCGCGCGGCTGAAATTCCGGTTACGCCGTTGCCGATAATCAGAAGACCCCTGTCGCTGGACGCGCTCATGCTCCCTCCGGCGTGCGCAAGGCTGGCCGCGAGCCAGTAGATTGAGGGCGACAGCAGGGCATAGACTTTTGGAGTACGTGCGGCCTGGATGGTTACAGAGACGCTGCTTGAAGAATTGCTGGCCGGCGCTCCGCTGATCGAGCAAAATTCCAATCCATCGCCGCCGGCCGAGGCCTCGACCTCCGAGGCGGCGGCCGATAGCGGTCCGGCTTTTACGGGCTGGTGTATCTTTACGATCACTGCCGAGGACCTCAATCCTGATCATATCAATCTGTTGCTCAATATGGATGCCGATCGGGCGGTGCAGGGACTGCCCGGGCGGCCCGGACTCTGGCAATTGAACTCGTCGCTCACTGCCCAGGCTCGTCTGGATGAGCACCTCGACCAATTGCTGCGGCGTTTGTTGCCGGTGCGCAATCAGCTAAGGCGCATAGCTCATGACGCTCGCCTGGAATTCTTTTGCGCCATTGAGAAGCGAACTTCGGCGATGATCGAATTTCATCTTCCGCCGCAACTCTTGCTACTCATCGGCTACGTCGGCGCTCATGTGGTCTGCGAGATTTCCGACGTTGCGAAAACGACATCCTGATTTGCCGATCAGCTGCGGACGGAGCACGCTTGAAGATTGGCGACCATGCCTTCCACCAGCTGGCAGAGTCGCTGATAGTCCGCGGCTACGCTGGCGATGGTTCGACCGGTGCGACTGGAATCGCGCGACTCGTGCAGCACGCCCTCGATGCCCAGATAGACGCTGCCGCGGTCGGGACAGCGATCGATGGGCGCCAGCGCGCAAAGCTCGCATTTCTCTGACTGATGACTGACCTGTCCGCGCTCTCTGATGACCCGCGCCACGCTATCCAGACAGAGTGCGCAGGTGCGAAAGCCAATCAGGCCTTCCAGCTGATGGTAGTAGACATCGGGAAAGGACATCGATTCCAGGTAGCGCAGAAATTCGCGGATGCGCGTCCACTTATCGACGCTGATGTCAACGGCGCTCTGGCCGGCGGCCAGTCGCGTCTCCGCTTCCTCGGGGCGCATCAGCTTCTCGCTGATTTCCGGAGGAACATAGAAACGCCGTTCGGAAAAACCAGGCCCGTCGTCGTGGAAGTAGCGGAGGAAGGAGTCCATGGCCGCAATGGATTGAATGAAGCAAGGATTCAGGGCGCCGGTCAAGCCCGAATGCCTGCGGCCGATGACCCTATTTCTGGTTGTGCCTGCCAGGGCCCGATTCAGCTTTCCGCCAAATCCCTGCCGGAGTCCGCCATGGGCCAGCGACCAGCCATCAGCATTATCATTCCTGCACTCAATGAAGAAATCGATCTGCCCGTGCTCCTGGAATCGTTGAAAAAGCAGAGCTTTCAGGATTTCGAGACGATTGTTGCTGACGCCGGATCTAAGGATCAAACAGTCAAGATAGCAAAAAAGTACGGCGCAAAAGTCGTCCCCGGCGGCATGCCGGGGCCAGGACGCAATCGCGGCGCCGAGGCGGCAACGGGCGATTTTCTTTTCTTTTTCGATGCCGACGTTGAATTGCCGCCCGACTTCCTGGAGAGCGCATTCAAAGAGATGAACGATCGCTTTCTGGACCTGGCAACCTGCGAGTTTCTGCCCAAATCAGATCTCAAGCTCGACGAAGTAATGTTTCGCTTTGCCAATCTTTCGGTAAAGATGAATCAGGATCTCAATCCGCGCGCCGCAGGATTCTGCATTTTTGTATCCGCGCGGCTTTTCCGCCGCGTGGGCGGCTTTGACGAATCGCTGAAACTGGCCGAGGATCATGACCTGGTGCAGCGCGCGTCAAAGTTTCGTCCGTTGCGCGTGCTCAAGAACGCGAAGCTCAGGGTCAGCGTCCGCCGTCTGGAGAAAGAAGGGCGCTTTTCACTGATCCAGAAGTACATGCAGGTTGAGCTGCATCTTCTCTTCAAGGGCAATGTACGCGAAGAGATCGTAAAATACGAATTTGGAAACTTCGCCGACAAAGAAAAAGGCGGGCGGTTGCTGGAGGATCTGGAATCAAAAATCATCCAGATGGAGCAGGTCTACAATCAGTTTTCCAAAGACATGAACGATCAGGCGCAGCGCGCCAGTTCCACCGATCTGCTTGAACGCTGGCGTAGCGGCTTTGATTCAGTAATGAAGGCTCTTGGCGCACTGGCAACGCCGGCCAAAAAATAAAGAACGGCCGATCAAAAAAAATCGCTGCCGCGAAACCAGAGGCGCCGGGCGCCGGAGCTCAGCCGCGGATCAGCTTTGCGTACCAGCGACCGCTGTCCTTGATCGTGCGCTGCATCGTCTGGAAATCGACGCGGACGATGCCAAAGCGTTTGTCGTAGCCTTCGCGCCACTCCAGATTGTCGAACAAACTCCATACAAAATACCCGCGCAACTTTCCGCCGTCGTGCGCCGCCCGCAGCGCCTGATCGATGTAGCGTTGCAGGTAGCTCTGTCGGGCGGCATCGTGGACCGCGCCGTCGGCGGCGACTTCGTCTTCTGTGGCTGCGCCATTTTCTGTAACATACAACGCCGGGATTGCTTCGTATTTGCTGAATTTCATCAGGATATCATAAAATCCAGGCGGATAAACCTCCCAGCCCATGGCCGTCCTTTCCGCGCCGCGCGGCGTGCGTTTTTCCCGGAAGCCAATCCAGGGCAGATAGCGCGCCGACTTAACGACCTTGCGCGAGTAGTGATTTACGCCCAGAAAATCAAAGGGCTGCCGAATGGTCTCCAGATCGCCGGCCTTTGCAAAGGATTCGATGCGTCGCAGGCAGGGCAGGGCGTCCGTTGGATAGCCATCGCCGAATATCGGATCGACAAAAAGACGATTGAAGAGCGCGTCATGGGCGGCGAGGGCGCGCTGGTCGCGCGGGCGTTGGCTGTGCGCCGTTCCGGCGACGGTGGAAATCGTTGTTCCAAGATGCAAACCGACGCGGACAGCGCGCATGGCCTGCGCTGCGCAGCCCTGGGCCAGCAGGGCGTGGTGCGCAGCGCGCAAAAAGCTGCGGCGACCAAACTTGCCAGGCGGAAAATAGCCCAGGCCATAGCCCAGCAGTGTAAACATCAAGGGCTCATTCAGCGTAATCCAGTCCTTGATGCGGTCGCCAAGCTGCGCCACGCACATTTGCGCATAATCTGCAAAGCGCAGTGCAATGTCCCTGTTTTGCCAGCCGCCTTGCTGTTCGATGGCCAGCGGCGTATCCCAGTGGTAAAGCGTGGCAAAGGGACGGATACCACTCTGTAAGAGTTCGTCGCAGAGGCGCTTATAAAAATCGATGCCGGCCTGGTTGAGGCCGCCGCGCAGCGTTCCATCGGGCAGGATACGCGGCCAGGAAAGCGAGAAGCGATAAGCGCCAAGACCCAGCTCGCGCATCAGGCCAACGTCTTCCTTCATTCGTGCGTAATGATCGCAGGCGCGATCGCCGCTTTGCCGGCCCTTGATCTTGCCGCGGCGCGAAAAGTCATCCCAGACCGAAGGCCCCTTGCCATCCGCGTCATGAGCGCCTTCAATTTGATAGGCGGCGGTAGCCGCTCCCCATAGAAAATTGGCCGGCGCTGGAAAACTCACAGCCCCGGCGCCTGCAGTCCAAATTCGCGCTGCAACACAAGCATGGCCTCGTCCAGGCTGCGGCTGTCCATATTCAGCGTAAAATCCGCCGCTTCCTCATACCAGGGCAACCGTCGCATCAACGTTTGTTCATAGTCGGCGCTCAACTGCGGTCGCAGAGCATCAGCCTGGCCGCGCTCCAGCAGCCACTCCAGATTGCGCTTGATATAGACAATGTTTGCGGTTTGCCGCAACAATTGCAGCTTGCGTTGCGAGAGAACCTCTCCGCCGCGTGCGTCGCTCTCCACCAGGATGCCGCCGCCACAATCGATCAGAATGCGCCGCATCGCCAGGAACTTCTGCAACAATTGGTATTCTCGCTGGCGAAAACCATGCCATCCTTCGGCGGCGACGATTTCGGCGATGGTCAGGCCGCCAGCCTCGTAGCTGATCAGGCTGTCTGTAGAAAGTGTGACGCGGCCGCAGAGCTTGCCAAGCTTGCGCGAGAGCCGCGACTTGCCAGCTCCGCGGGCGCCAATGAAGGCGATGTTCTCCTGCGGATGATTCATTGCCGGCCAATGGGAAATCAGATCGAGCGAAGATCGACCAGCTTTTCCAGCAGCTCCGGCAGGTGTGAGTAGAGGGCTTCCATTTCGGAGTCAGTCATTTTCAGGGCGGCCAGCGCCTGGCCCGACAACTTCTCGCTGAGGCCGCCAATATCGACGCCAACTCCGCCGGCAATGGCCACCAGATTTGCGATGTGAATGATAGCGCAGAGCGCCTTGTTGACCTGCGCCTTTTCTGGCGTGTAAACGTTGCGCACGGCATCCACCAGATCAGGCGGAAACTTCCAGATTTCAAGCAAGCGAGCGCCGAGCTGGGCGTGGTTGTAGCCCAGATACTTCTCTTCGATGGCAATGAAGGTCGCCGAGGGGTTGCGCTCCATTTCAATCGCGATGGGCCGATAGACCTGCTGAAAGTAGCTGACCAGGGTAACCTTGCCAATATCGTGCAACAGGCCGGCGGTGAAAGCGACATCAGGCGGCGCCGATCCCTTCTTCATGCGCGCCAGCGCTCCGCTCAACTCGGCGACCAACAAACTGTGATCCCACATCTCGGTAGCCGGAATCTTGTAGGCATCGAGGTTTACTTTTAGCAGTCCGCGCGAAGCCGCCACCATTACGATGTTGGCCACCGTCTCAAGGCCAAGGGTGACAATCGCTTCCTGCACGCTGCGAATCGGGCGCGTCGGCTTGTAGTAAGCCGAATTGGAAAGCTTGATAATTGCTGCGGTAATGGCTGGGTCCCGCGTGATCTCTTCGGCCAGAGCCTTGATGTCCACGTCCGGATTGGAGGCCATGGAATAGATGCGCGAAGCCATGGCCGGCATCGGCGGCAATTGCTGGATATCGGCGAGGCGCTTATCGATGGCCGCTTTGATTGCGGCGCTTTGTTCCGCTGCTTCCATGGACTTAAACCTTGTAGATATACTTCTCTTTGCCGTTGGCGCGCAGCAGGATTCGACCATCGTCCAGAAAAAAGGTGATCGTACGGCCTGCAGTCCCGCCGACATCTTCGATCAGCAGCGGGATGTGCAATTCCTGAAGCGCTTCTTTCACGGCGCTTACGTTGCCGGCGCCAATGTTTTGCAAGAAGGAAGAATTCTGAGCTTCAAACATTGAAGCCCCGCCAAATATTCTGGCCCTCAGATCTTCGGCGGCAACGCCTTCGCGCTGCAAATCCTGCACAAGCCCTTGCACCGCCGGTCTGGCATACTTGCCTTTGTTGACGATCTTGCCAGGCTGCGGGTGACCGAGCAGCACATGCGCCAGACCGCCGACGCCCTTCCTTTCGCAATAGAGTGCAATGCCAACGCAAGAACCAAGAGTGGTGCGCAGGGCGTCGGGTTTTTCGGCCACTTTCCACTCGGCGACGCCGACGTGCACTACCACCCCTTTGAATAATGGATCGGCTTGCATCCCGCTTACGTTGGGCCGGGGCGAGTCGTTTGCCAGCGCTCGTCTTTCGGCCCTCAGATACTGCAACGCCGCGCTGCCATCGACAGGGCAATGAAAATCGCTGGTCCTGGCGAGGTTCCGGCGAAAGCTGCCGCTGCTTGGGACGCAATGGCAGTACAGAAGGCTAAAGTAAGGTCGCCCGGGACAGGCGTGCGGCGCCAATCGCGCCCTTCGTCGGCCGGCGGAAGCGGCGCTTCGCGTGCAGCCGCGGCCCGACTGAAAAAGGCGCCTCTGCGACGGGTAAAACTGGGCCGCAGCGTCATCCATCTGCTGGGTACGGCGCACGTGTCCGCCGAATCCGTCGCCGATGTAGAGGCAGCGATCGCCGCGCTGAAACCGGACCTGGTTGCGATCGAGCTGTGCGCCCCGCGCTACCAGTCATTGACCGATCAAGATCGCTGGCGCAAACTGGATATGGCTCGCGTCATCCGCGAAGGCAAGATCTGGCTTCTGGCCAGCAGCCTGGCGCTGTCAGCCTTTCAGAAGCGCATTGGCGAATTGACCGGCGTGGCGCCCGGCGCGGAGATGCTGCGCGCTGCAGAGCTGGCTACAAAAAGAAAGATCCCCCTGGCATTGATCGATCGCGAGGTGCGATCGACGCTGGCCCGCGCCTGGGACCGAGTCGGCTTCTTTTCGCGCCTCTGGCTGGCTTCGTCTCTGGCTGCGTCGCTGCTGGTGCGCGAGGATATCGACCCGACAGAAATTGAAAACCTCAAGCAGCGCGATGTTTTTGAGACGCTGCTTGATGATTTGCCGCCGCGTTATGCAGCGGTGCGCGAAGTAATCATCGATGAGCGCGACCGCTTTATGGCTCAATCGCTGCGCGAAGAGCTGCAACGCAGCGGGAAGAAACGTATCGTGGCGGTTGTTGGCGCCGGGCACTTGCCGGGAATTGAGCGCGAACTTCTGGATGGGTCGCAGGTTGATTTGCAGTCGCTTTCCAGCCTGCCCCGGCGTCGACGCTGGCTGGAAATACTGAAGTGGGTTCTCAGCGGCGCACTGCTGCTGGTTGTATCGGCTGTGCTGTTTTTTCGCGGCGAAGCGGATCGACTGGAGCAAATCCGGCAGGCCCTCCTCTGGTGGGCCGGGTTGCGCGCACTGGGCGGCGGCCTGGGCGCTCTCTTGACCGGCGTACGTCCGCTGAACGCCCTGATTACCGCCGCGC
Source organism: Leptospirales bacterium (assembly GCA_019694655.1). Taxonomy (NCBI): domain Bacteria; kingdom Pseudomonadati; phylum Spirochaetota; class Leptospiria; order Leptospirales; species Leptospirales bacterium. Next base: position 18,381 of record JAIBBN010000006.1, on the reverse strand, counting down.
TGGCGCCCGTATCCTTCTTTCTGGGTTTTGCTGGCATTCGCCTCTCGATGATCACGGCGCTCTTGCAGCTGCGCAGCCACAAGCCTTCGGTCGAGGACTTTGAGCGCATTGCACTGGAAACCAGCAGCTTTGGCGGCTTTGTACGCGCCCTCTATACGAACCCGGTACTGAATCTGGCCTACCTTTTCCTGGGCGTTGGCTGGGGCGTCGCCCTCGCTTCGCTGGCCTTCTTCTCTGTAATTCTACCACGACTTGGCGGCGGCTGAATCCGGCGGCGGCGCCGACAACAAGACGCCTGCGCCTTTTTTTCTTGCCGGCCTGCAGGCGGCTGTCATAGTAACGGCTTCGGCCCTGTGCGGCCCAATCAACACGGAGCAATCGAACTATGACCCGCATTCGCCTTCTTGCCCTGGCGCTGGTGGCAACCCTGCCGGCCTGCGCAATCATTGATAAGTATACGCTGCCAAGCGACGCCGAGATGGGCGCCAAGGGCTCGCAGTATTTTACGGAACTCAAGTCGCAGATGACCATTGAGAACAATGCGCGCATCAACGCTTACGTAAAGTGCATTGCCAATAATCTGCTGCAAGTGGCGCACGATGATACCGGCGTAGGGCAGTGGGAGATCGTAGTCTTTCGCACCGATGCAATCAACGCCTTCGCTATCCCCGGCGGCAAAATAGGCGTCTTTACCGGACTCTTGCAAGTAGCTCGCGACCAGGACCAGCTGGCGGCAGTGATCGGTCATGAAATTGGCCACGTCAACCTGCGTCATAGCGCCAGGCAACAGCGCTCTTCCAGCCTTGCCGACAAGGCGATCAGCGGAGTAGGCGCGGCGCTGGGCGGATCGCAATACTCGCAGTACAAAGATATCGCCGTAACGGCCGGACAGCTTGGCGCAAAGTACGGGCTGCTGTTGCCCTTTGGCCGCGGTCAGGAATCCGAAGCTGATCTCTACGGTCTGGAGCTGATGTCCAATGCCGGATTCAAGCCGACTGGCGCCGTGGAGCTGTGGCAAAATATGGCGGCCGCTGCTGGCGGCAGCCATCCCATGGAGTTCACCTCCACCCATCCGTCGCACGAAACGCGAATTGGCGATCTGAACGATGCAATGCCGGAGAACTTCCTGCTCTATCAAGCGGCGCAGGCCCAGGGCAAGAAGCCGAACTGTCATCTCTAATCGATCGTCTAGACATGCATGGCCGGTGCTACCCCACCGGCCGGGAGAATATCAATGAAGTTGTTCCAATTTGCTTCGCGCCGTAGCCTCCTGGCAGCCGCTGCGGCGATTATCGTTGTGGCTGGCAGCGGCCTGCTGGCGCGCACCGTCTATGTTGTAAGTCCGGCGGCGCGCCTGCTGGACCAGCCAAGCATGGGCAGCGCCGGCGCTCCCCTGCAGCGCGGTCAGCCGCTCAATGAACAGGGCGAGCAAGGCGCCTTCTACGTGATCAAGGTTGGCAGTTCAACCAAATACGTTTCGAAACTATTTGTTTCGCCTTTTCCGCCGCAGCAAAATCAGGTTAGCGTCGCCGACTTGCAGCGCAATCCCAATGTAAATCTCAATCGCCAGGCTTCGCAAGTGAGCGAAACGGCCGCCGCGCGCGGTCTCTCAGCTGGCGGAGGGGACGAGGGTCCGGACGTGCCGCCGCAATACAATGAACGCCAGGTTCGCTGGCTTGAATCGCAAAAGGTCTCTCGCCCTGAAGTGAGCGGCTTCTTGCGCGCCGGCCGTCTGAACGCGCTTTGACACTATCTCGAAAAGAGAACGGAAAGGAACTCTATGTTTTCGCTTAAGCTTAGCTCCAGCAAATTGAGGGTCGCAACAATCATTGCGGCCCTGTTGACGGCCAGCGTCTGCGCCAGCGGCCCGGATGAGCGTTCGGGCACGTTGCGCGGCATCATTGAAGAGGTGCGCGTCGGCCGATCCTGCGCGGCGCGTCTGGCCCAGAAGTACGGACTGGTTGAGGACGCCGGCGCCACGCGCTACCTGAACCAGCTGGCCAACGCGCTGGGCGGCGTATCTACACGGCAGGAGCTCACCTTCTATGTCGGAATTTTGAACGATGGCGAGGCCAATGCCATGGCCTGTCCGGGCGGCTACCTTTTCATTACTCGCGGCGCGCTGAAGGCCCTGGGCGATGAATCAGAGGCGGCCTTCATACTTGGCGAGCAGGTGGCGCACGTCGCTTTGCGCCACATGAGCGGCTACACCTCGGGCGTCGCCAGCGGCGATGTGGAAAGCGCCGTAGACGGATTGCTGCCAATGCTGACTGGCGGGGGACTTGGCTCTTCGCGCATCCGTCAGTCGGACGAAGCAGCGTTGGTCTATCTGGCAACCCTTGGCTACGATGTGGGCGGCGCAGCGCGCGCTCTGCAAAAGATGAACGGCGCAGCCTATGTCTCCGCTCATCCATCGGCGGCGGACCGAGCCAGCGCATTGCAGGCGGTGCAAAGCCAGAATGGGATTCGTTCCGGCGGCCAGACCAACCAGTCGCGCTATGCCGGCAGCGTAGGCCGACTCTAGAACCTGCAAGCGCGTCATGCAGGGCAAACAAAAGCTACTGGCGATTGGCGCGCTTTCGGCCATCCCCCTGGCATGGACTCTGGTTCTGATGCTGGGCGGGACGCTGCAGGGCCTGGAAGAACGCCTGCTTGATTTCCGTTTCAATCGTTTCAATCCCGGACATCAGATCTCTCAGGATGTCTACATGTTGGAGATCGACGACCAGACCTTTCAGGTGCTGGAGCCGGACGATCGCTTTGGCGCCTGGCCCTGGTCGCGCGATGTCTACGCGCCGATTATTGAATTCATTTCGCAGGGAGCGCCGCGTCGCATCCTGTTTGACATCATGTTTCTGGGTCGCACCGAGGCGGACGCCGGCCTCGCCGATGTAACCCGCGCTACTGGCCTGGTCTCGCACGCCGTGAACCTGCGCGATCCCTGCAGTACGCTGGAGTGCCGCGGCTTTCATCCGCGCCTGGACGGCACGCTGCCGCCGGTTGCCGATCTGGGACTGCCGGCGTCGTTGACGCGCGATTCCGGAGCGCCGCGTTTCAACGTCATGGATGCGCCGACTGGAAAAATCGGCGACGCCTTGAACCTCATCCACACCGTCAATTTTCAATCCGATGCCGATTCGATAGCGCGGCGCATTCCGCCGCTGGCCACCTTTGGCGGCCGCACCTATCCCTCGCTTGGCCTTGCCGCTTATCTGGCCTTCCATCCTCCGGACGCCATCGAGGTGCGCCAGGATTTGCTGCGCATCCAGTCCGGCCAGGAAGATCTACGCATCCCGCTGGTCGATGGCCAGTTTCTCCTGAATTACTACCCGAAGGAGCAGATGACCGGCGGTCGCTTCCAGCGGATATCGATGGCAGCTGTACTGGAAAGCAAACGACGTGTGGAGACAGGCGACTTTACAGACCTCTCCGATCTGCCGGTGTCTCCGCTGGAGTTTCAGGATAAAATCATCATCATCGGGGCGACGGCGGCCGCCACCCTTGATCTCAAGAACACTCCCTATGGCCGCATCCCGGGGCCCTGGCTGCATGCCATCATGCTTTCCAATTTGCTGCAGAAGGATTTTGTCCGCCTCACTCCGGCCTGGTTCAATTTCCTTCTGGCGCTGCTGCTGGCGCCAACCGGCGTTTATATCACGCTCAGCGCCCAGAAACTGTGGGCGCGCATTCTGTTCCCCACTCTGATACTGGCGGCGGTGGTCCTGGGCGCGATGCTGATCTTTAAGTTCACGGATCTTTCCATCGGCCTTGCCCCATTTCTGGTTTCGTATCCCTTTGCATTCCCGGCAGCGCTGGCTCTGCTGACCTTCATCGAGGGACGGGATAAGTTCAAATTCAAAGTGGCGATGTCCAAGTACCTGTCGCCCGGCGTTCTTACTGATGTCATGTCGCGCACCAACCTGCAGGCCGAGGTTGGCCGACGCCGGGTCATGTCGGTCATGTTTACCGACATTCGTTCCTTCACAACGATGTCGGAACAGATGGACGCCGCCGAAGTGGTCAAGCTGCTGAACGAGTATCTGAATACGATGGTTGATATCATCTTTCAGCATGAGGGCACGCTTGATAAGTTTATCGGCGATGCAATCATGGCCTTCTGGAATGCGCCCAACGACCAGCCTGATCATGCGCGGCGGGCGGTGCTCACCGGCATGGAAATGGTGCAGGCGCTCTACCAGATGCATGCCAGCTGGAAGGCGCGCAATCTGCCGCTGCTGCATATGGGCGTTGGCATCAACAGCGGCGAGATGATCGTCGGCAACATTGGCGGCGAGAAGCGTCTGGACTACACCGTGATTGGCGACAATGTCAATCTGGGTTCTCGACTGGAAGGCATTACCAAGAATTACGGCGTGGACATGATTATCAGCCAGAGCTGTTTTGAGCAGCTCAACGATGAAATTCCGGCAAGGCGTCTGGATCTGGTCGCAGTCAAGGGCAAGACCAAGCCAATCATGATCTTCGAGCCGCTGCACCCGCAGTCGCCGCCGCGGGTCTCGGGTATGAATCACAACGACTATGTAGCCGCCAACAACGCCGCCTTTGAGGCTTATCTGCAACGCGACTGGAAGCGCGCGATCGACGGCTACCGCTCTATCTTACTGTACGTCGATGGCCGCCAGGACTCGGCGGCAGCGGGCATGATCACTCGATGCGAAGACTACCAGCGCAATCCGCCGCCGGAGGCCTGGGATGGAACGCTGGTAATGAAGACCAAGTAAATCGCAGGCGCCCCAGCCTCCCGCTGGTCCTGTCCGGCGATCAAACGAAGCGGTAGATCCCTTCAATCACATCTTGCGGCGCAAACTGATTGGTAACCTTGGCCAGATAGCCGCCAAGGCCCACCTCGTAGCGCAACGAAGGATAGCGCGCTTCGCAAGCCTTCTGGATCGTCCTGGAGACATCGCGCGCCTCGCTGGCGACGCGCATCGAGGTTTGCACCGCCTGATCGGCGCGTTCATAGAGCCGACGGTAAGGGGACGATTCCTTGATCGGCGTCGCCTCCATATGTTCGCTGAAGTCCGTTTTGACAGGACCGGGTTCCAGCAGAGACACAAAGACATTAAAAGGAAGCATTTCGTAGCGAAGCGCCTCGCTGAAACCTTCCAGCGCAAACTTGGAGGCGTTGTAGGCCGACATCAGCGGCGCGCCAATGCGGCCAAAGCCGCTGGAAATCTGAACAACGCGGCCTTGTTTGTGCTCGCGCATGTAGGGCAATAGCCTCTGAGTCAGTGCAACTGCCCCGAAGTAGTTGGTTTCCATAATGCGCCGGAAGTCATCCATCCGCAGCTCTTCCACTGCGCCCGACAGACCATAGCCGGCATTGTTGATCAGGCAGAGCATGGGCGGCGCTTCGCTTTGCAGTTCGGCTTTGTCCCAGGCAAAAAGCGCCGCGCAGGCTTGTTCAATCTGCTCTGGAATGGTTACGTCCAGAACATGCAGTTGCATGCGGTCCAGCAGTCCAAGCTCGCGCGCCTCGGCTTCGAAGCGCGCCAGGCGCTCTGGTTTGCGCATCGTTGCAAAGACCAGGTAGCCCTGCTGAGCCAGATAGAGCGCGGCGTCGCGCCCAATGCCAACGCCGGCGCCGGTGATCAATGCGACGGGCTTCCTGCTGTTTCCTGCCATAACTGCTCCGCGCCGTCGATGGGCGCGGCCGCATTGTTCGAAGTCCGGGCCCCCTGTCAAAGCTCCTTTGCCGGCGGGCGAGAGTGCCGGGCGGTTTTTTTGAGAGGCGGGCGCCTCGGATCGCCGTCCGCCAGGCAGAATCGAAGGATCAGGGCAGCCTGCTGTAGCCGTGCCTGTTTTTCCAGATCATGTACTTCTCCAGCGCTCTCTTGCCAACATTGTAAATGATGTTGGGCGCCATGATCTCCAGCTGGCGCGGCGGAAAGAGATGGTTGGTAAGAATCCAGACCTCTTTGGACCCGGCATCCATGATGCAAACGCCCGGTATCTTGCCAAAGGGCATTTCTTTGAAGTCAGATCGTCCTTCGATCATGCGCCGAATATTCTCGGCGGCCAGCTTGCCCATTACATCGCTGGGGAAGCCTGTTTTCGGCGTGCCATAGGGCGCAGAGCATTGGCGGAAGGGGGCCACCACCTTTACCGCCAGGCCAGCCGCGAATATGTTCGGGAAGCGAACATGTTGATAGCTGTCGGAGGTTTCAATGAAGCCCTTTTCATCGCCAAGGCCCGGGCTGGAACGCACCAGATCGGCGCCGACAAAGGGCGGAATAAGCATCGCCATCTTGTAGGGAAAGCTTTCGCCGCCCTTGATGAGAATCGTATCGCGCTTGATCGATTCAATCACAACATCGGTGCGCCAGTTGATCTTATATAGCTTCATGAAAGCTTCCAGCATCTTCTGCCCGCCGGTGATGCCGCCGATGCCAAAGTGTCCAAGGAAGGGCTCCGGCGTAATCCAGGTCAGATCGACCTGCTTGCGTTTGCCGGCTTTGCGCAGCTGCTTGTCGAGATTGAAAAGATACTCGTAGGCTGCGCCCATGCAACTGGCGCTTTGCGTCGCCCCCACGACCACCGGTCCCGGATCATCGAGCAAACGTTCGTAGGCCTTGTAAGCTTTCTCAGCCAGCGGCGGCGTCACAATACACTGCACATAGCCGTCGGCGGGATCGAGGTTCTTCAAAACGCTGAAGTTCATGGCGGCGCCAGTGGCAACGATCAGATAATCGTAGGACAGCGCGCCGTTCTTTGCTGTCTTAACCTGATTCTTCGCTGGATTGACCTTCAGCGCCTGATCCTGAATGAATTCGATGCCACGCCGCTGCAGGATGGGCGCCGATTGAAAGCTGATATCGGCGACTTTGCGCATTCCAAAGGGAACCCAGATCAGCGAGGGCGTGTAGAGGAAGCGCTCTGCCGGCGAAACCACGGTGATTTTGTGCTCTCTGGAGAGCTTGCGTCGCAGCTCGATAGCCGCCGTCATGCCCGCAAAATTGGAACCAAGGACCAGAACTTTTGCCATATCCCCCAGGGTATACAGGCCGGCGGATTCTGGCAAGCGCAGTGCAGGGCGGCAGCGCAATCCTGCGACGATCCTGGGCGCCGGCTTGCGGCCGGCGTAGATCTGTTACGTAACTTTACGGCGTTGCGGCGCGCCGCGTTCAGGGCAGCGTTACGGTTTCATCGGCAAATTCACTGCGCCCTGCCGCCGAGATGCGCGAACCCTGCGGTCCGGCCTGCAGCTTCACTTTGCCGCGCATTGTTGTTGGCTGATCAAATTCAATCCGGCCCTGAACGCTGAGGCTTTCACAATCCGCCAGAGAGGGAGCAAAGGGCGTCAGGCTCTCAAAATCGTGCACGCTTTTGTAGACTGGATCAAGGCTGACGATGGGTTCGGCGGCAATGCTGCGTGCAGGATTGCGCTCCAGCGCCCAGCTATCTGGATGCAGCGTGTAGCAATCGCTGCGACGCACCAGCAAGTCGGCGCAGTCTTTGACCGGCGCGAAGCGTTTACGGTTCACAATCATGACTCGCGAACGATCGAAACGGCCAATGGCTGCGCCCATTGCCGTCTCCAGCTGCAGAATCTCCTGATCGCCAAGTCTCTTGGGATTCACAATCAAAGCCAGCTCCAGCGCTCCGCCGCTGAGGCGATCCTTCAGCGCCTGGAGATCGACCCACAGATTATTGATATTAAAGTAGCCAAAACGAGAAATGTTCTGGAAATCCGGCAAGCGTTCGGCCGGCACTTGCGCCGTTTCCAGAAGCTCGATCGGCGCATGCTCCGCTTTCTTGCGATAGAGGACGCCGCCTTTCAGGTCCACATTGGTCTTGGGCGTGGTTTCGGAAACCCATTGCAACTCGTTGGCGTGAAAATAGCGCAAGAGGCGCGGATCGACTGTCGCTCCTAGATTGTCGCCATTGGAAAGAAAGGCGGTGCGATACCCCGCGCCCAGCAGGCGATCCAGAATCCCGGTAATGGCCAGCGACAGAAATACATCGCCGTGTCCCGGCGGACACCAGTGGCTTTCATCGCTGCCGTCGCCAACCGGCAGAAGCGTCTGAGCGTCAATGCGCGGCGCCATGCTCTGAATGAAATCTGGCGGAATATCGCCCGGCACACTGCGATTGATTTCAGAAATGCCTGGCTCGCGCAGCGTATCCTCGCGGGTGGCGAAAGAGTTCATGAAGAGCAGCGGCAGGTTAACTCCGAAATGAGCGCGCAGCGACAGAATTTGTTTGCGAATGATTTCCAGAAAAGTGTACTCGCCCTTGACGCGAATCAAGGATTTGGCGCGCGTCAGTCCCATGGTTGTCCCCAGCCCGCCGTTGAGCTTGATGACAGCAAGTTTGGAAAGGTCCTCGCGCACTTCATCGGGGCCCGGCGCAGGCAGATGCTCCAGCTCGACATAGTCGCGAGCCTGCAGATCGCCGATAGAATTCCAGTCTACCTTTCCGGTTGCGCCGTGAAAGACCAGCGCCGCCCGCCGCTGGTACTCTTCGATAACGGCCGGCGCCATCTGGCGCTGCTGCATGCGCAAGCGTATCTGATCCTGAATTTCGGAGAGGGGAGGTCGCGCCATGTTGCAGCAGTCGCGCATCCTGCCCATTCCGTCATGCCAAATCCAGTGCAGGTCTGGCGACGCCTTGCGGCGTCTAGATTCTAACGCAAGATCCAGCGTTTGTTGGCGCCGGGCAGCAAATCGCGTCTGGCAAAACTCAGATCATAGGCATCAGCGAGCCACGGTCGAAAGCGCACCCAGAGTTCTATCCGACGCTCGCCTTCGTAACCCACGACTTCGTCCGTCTGACGCACCGGACGCGGTATGACTGCCTGGAAATGATAGTAATAAACGCGGCGACCGCCATCGCTTGCCGTAAGTATCCCGCGGGCCTCGGGATTGGGCAGGAAAGCGCGCGCCGCAAGCGGATAGCGTGCGTTCCAGAGCGCAGGCAACAGCTCCGCTACGCGAGCATAGCCGGGCGGAAGCGGCGCCGTCCGCAGGCTTTCGCGGCTGGCCAGCGCCATACAGAGCGCTGCACAGATCCTGGCAGCGCGCGCCACGACGCCAGCGCGGCGCAAGCAGCGCATCAATGGCCTGCAAAGTCGATCAGATGATGCACGGGAATGCCTGCCTCGCGAATCCTGGCTGAGCCGCCAAGCTCCGGAAGATCGACAATTGCCGCCGCTTCCAGTATCTCTCCGCCCAGCCGTCGCAAGAGACGCGCGCCGGCTAGCATCGTGCCCCCTGTGGCAATCAAGTCGTCGAAGAGCACCACACGCTGTCCCTTTTCGATGGCGTCCTCGTGCACCTCTACGGTAGCTTTGCCATACTCCAGGTCATAGTCCTCGGAAATGGACTTCCAGGGCAGTTTGCCCTTCTTGCGAATTGGTACGAAGCCAATGTTCAATTCGTAGGCGATGGTCACGCCCAGCATAAATCCGCGTGCGTCCAGGCCGGCAATGACCTCGGCGCGCATATCGAAGTAGCGATTCACAAAAGCATCCATCATCGAGCGCAGTCCCTTCGGATGCTGGAACAGCGGCGTGATGTCGCGAAACATAATGCCCGGGCTGGGCCAGTCGGGGACGGTGCGCACCAGGTTCTTTAAATAATCTTTATCAATGGTCAACATGTTCAGGGTTCCTGGCCTTATCAAAGTCGTTGGAGATCAGCGTGCCTACCCCGCGGTCGGTGAATACCTCCAGCAGCAGAGCATGCGGCACTCGACCGTCGATGATGTGCGTGCGCTTGACGCCGCTCAGCAGGGCAAGCAAACAACAATCGACTTTAGGGATCATGCCGCCGCTGATTGTTCCGTCGTTCTTCATGCGCTCTACGTCGCGCGGGCTGAGGCCGGTGACGGTCTTTCCTTCCGCCAGCACGCCGGGCGTATCTGTAAGTAGAATCAATTTTTCTGCGCGCAGAGCGGAGGCGATGGCCCCGGCCATGGTATCGGCGTTTACATTCAGCCCGCGTCCTTGCCGATCGGCTGCAACTGGAGCAATGACCGGAACGAAATCATTTTGTTCGAGGGCGCGAATCAACGATGGATCGATATCCTCGGCGCTCACTGTGCCCACCAGGCCCAGCGAGACTTCCTCCAGTTGACCGCGTTCGTTGGTGCGCTGTAAAGAGTGCGGCTGAGCGACGGCCAGACCGCCATCCTTGCCGGAGATTCCAGCGGCGCGCCCGCCTTCAGCGTTGATCAGCGCTACGATTTCCTTGTTGATGCGGCCGCAGAGCACCATCTCCACAACCTCCATGGAGGCCTGGTCAGTGATGCGATGCCCATCGACGAATTGTGTGGGGATGTTGAGATCCTTGAGCAGACGATTGATCTGTGGACCGCCGCCGTGGACAATCACCGGCTTGATTCCGACCATCTGCAACAGCGTAATATCACGGGCGAAGCGGTGCTGGAGATCCGGACTCTCCATAGCGGCGCCGCCAAACTTGATCACCAGTGTGCGGCCGCGGAAACGACGGATGTAGGGCAGGGCTTCGAGCAGAACCTGGGCGCGCTGGTTTTCCTGCTGCAGATCGAGGGACTCAGTTGCCATGGGCATGTTCGTCGGCAGCTACGCCGTCCGCGGGCCTCTGATCGTCGGCCGGCCCCGAAGGCGCGCCTTGCTCTTCATTCAGCAGCTGGATGAAATTGAGAATGGAACGTCGGTCCCGCTCCAGGTTCCTGGCGTACACGTCGGCAATTGCATTTTCTATCAAGGGACCAACCAGAAACGCATCGCTGTGGATCTCGATGTCATAGCTGCGCGCAGACTCTCCGGCGCCGCTTTCATAGTAGCGGGAGACGCCCTTGATGCGGAAGATATGGTCATTGGCGCCGCCGGGCGTCACAGTAAAGGTATGTACGTGGCTATCTTCGTCAAACTGCGATACTTCCACCAGCACATCCGCTCCGGCCGGCAATAGCGTAGCGATCACCGCCGGCATGGAATCGGCAATGGAGATCTCGCGTTTCTGGTCGAGGATCCGTCCATGACGGCTTTCCGAGACGATATGCACATTCTTCAGTTCGGGGAACTTGTCCAGCCGCTTGTAGCGCTCTTCGCGCGCATCAAGCAGCATCGCCAGCGCATGCGGGAAGTCCTGCTGGATGGAGATCTTCCTCATATCGCGTGGGAAAGTGTTGGCCTGTGATTCATACGTCCACTCGAAAAACGCCGTCCCATTCCGGCGGCGGCGGATTGCGCTGAAAATCGGAGCAGCGCCGCAAATAAAGATCAGCCAGCGGGTCCTCGCTGCCTGCCCGGCGTACTCGCTCAAAATGGGCAAAGGCCTCTTGAAAATTGCGCGCCCGGTACTGGAAAAGCGCCTTTTGCCAGGTGCGGTCCCATTCTGCGGCCTGATCGGCGCCTTGCAGCCAGGGCTGGTAGATTCGCGTGGCTCGGTTGCGACCGCGCACCTGCACCAGATCGGCTTCCCGGGCGGGCCACACCGCGGCGCTCTTTTGCTGCACCTCCTCGGTCAGCAGCACATCGCCGCCGTAAAAGCGCGCCAGCTTCTCGACGCGGGCCGCCAGATTGACGGCATCGCCGATGGCGGTGTAGTCCATGCGCATCCGCGAACCCAGGTTGCCGACGATGGCCATGCCAGCGTGTACGCCGGCGCCGGCGCTGAACAGCGGACGGCCCTCGTCGGCGCGACGTCGATTCAAGCGCGCCAGCCGTTCAAAGATCGTGCGCAGGCAGTCGACGGCCCGGACGCTGTCGTCCTCTCGCGCCTCCGGCAGTCCAAAAAGGGCCATGAAGCCGTCGCCCATGAATTTGTCGATGACGCCGCCATGGGCGTCGACCGCCGGCGCCGCTTCCTCATAGAATTCATTGAGCAGGTGTACCAGATGCTCGGGCTCGGTATGCTCGGCAAGACTGGTAAAGTCGTGTAGATCCAGGAAAAATACGCTCACTGCCTGCTGTCGCGGCGGCGATTCGTCAGACTCTTGCAGAACCTCCTGGATCACGCGCAGCGGGACATACTTTTGAAAACTCTGGCGGATCTGTTGCTCTTGCTGGCGCGCCAGCAGCGCCTCGGCGTAGGAGGCGACGTTGCGAAAGGCCGCATAGGCCAGGTTCATCACGCTGCGAAAAAATGCAAGGTCGCTGACTGGATCGCGTCGACGCAGCTGTGCGCCGCTGAGCGAAATGACGAACTTGATAGTTTCGTTGTCCGGAGCAAATACCGGAATCCAGGCGTCTGGAGCGCCGGCGCTTTCGAAGCTCTCGGCATTGGCCTGCTTCAGCCGATTGGCAAGGCCCAGGCGCGGATCAACTTCCTGTTCCTCAGATTGCGAAAAGTAAAAAGGCTCGCGATATTCCTGCATCCAGAGCAGGGCGTCCGTGGCTTCGACAAAAATCGTCTGGCCGGCCGCCGTTGATTCAACGATGCCCTCGCCTTCGTTGTGCATGGCCAGACTGCGCGAAAGCGTGCGCCGCTGCTCGCCAATTTCCAGGATCATGCCGCTATCAATGTGCATCAATCGCAGCAGGGTGCGCAAGAGGGTGCGCTGCAGTTCTACGGGATCCAGGCTGCTATTCAGGGCGCGGCCGATTTCATGGAGCGTTTGAATCTCGGTGTGCCGCCGGTCCAGCTCTCGGTTGGAGCGCAGCAGATCTTCTTTGGATTTGCTGTTCTCGATAAACAGACTGGCGTGCGAGGCAATGTTTTGCAGAACATCCAGCTCTTCGGAAAGGAAGCCATGTGTCGAAGTCGAGTTGATCACTTCGATGACGCCAATGACCTGTCCGCGGGCAATGATTGGTGCAATCATCATATCCCGCGTGGTATGTCCAATTTGCTGGTCGACATCGCGAAAGGCTCGACTATCGGCTTTGACATCGCGGATGATCTCGGCGCGCGCACTCTGTACCACGCTGCCGGCAATGCCCTGGCCGGGCGGCAAGCGCACTTCGCGCAGATCGCTGCGCCGATCGCCGGAGACCACATTGAAATACATTTCACCGGTGCGCTGGTCGACCAGCAGCAACGAAGCGCCTTCGGCCCCAACCGCCTCGCGCGCCATATCCATTACCACCTGCAGCGTACCGAAAAGGTCTTCGGCCATCAGAATCTTTTCATTGAGTTGCAGGATGCGCTGGTAGTGATCGAGAAGAATGCTCTTCTCTTCGAGGATCAAGAAGATCTCCACCAGGGCATCGAGCAGGAAGTCCACGCCAATGCGTCCCAGCGCCTTGCCCGAGAATTGAGGCAGCGCCGGCTCGCGCATGCCGCGCAGAACAATGTCCGTGATGCGGCGATAGACGCGCAGCCGGCGGCGCACCGCGGGGGTCATTCGCTCCGCGCCAAAGGAAATATCCAGGGTATAGCCGGAGAAGGGTTCGGCCAGGCTCTCCGCCGCGGGATGGCCGACTTCCAGCAGCACGCCATTCTCGTTGCGCAGGCAGAGACCCTCCGCTTCAATTTCGTCGCTGAGTCGTGTCAGAAGCCGCTGCAGAATGCGCGCGGCCGGACTTCCGGCAAAGGAAGAAGGCTGCATACGGAGAGCATCGCCAGCCAGCCTGCGCGTTAAAGCAAAAAGCGCTTTGATTTGAGTCCGGTCCGATCATTGGCCGTCCGCTACCCGCCCTTCAATTATGTCGGTTTTTTTGCTCCTGGCCGCCGCCGCCGGGGCTCTGCGGCCAAAGTAGGAGTATCAGGATTGCCCCGGCGCCCGGCTCATGGCGCCAGGCCACTTTTCAGGGCCGCGCCGCTGAAAATCGGCGCCAGAATAAGGGGAATCCAATGCAACGCGGCAAGCTTTCAGTTCAAACCGGCAATTTGCTGCCCATCATCAAGAAGTGGCTCTATTCAGAAAAGGAGATCTTTCTGCGTGAGTTGATTTCCAATGCCTTTGACGCTATTAACAAGCTCAATCGCATTCGCGTCAGTGAGGAAATCCGCAACGGCGATGATCTGGATTTCGCCATCAACTTAAAGATCGATCGCGAAAACGGCATTTTGAGCATTGAAGACAATGGCATTGGCATGGACGGCGCCGAAATCGAGCGCTACATAGCGCAAATTGCATTCTCCGGAGCGCAGGAATTCATTAACAAGTACGAACAATCTGGCGATCGTCACAAGGCCGGAATCATCGGCAATTTTGGTCTGGGCTTCTACTCAAGCTTTATGGTCGCTGATCGCGTCGATATTGATTCGCTTTCCTATCGCGGCGATTCGGCGGCGGCTTTCTGGTCGAGCGATGGCGGCGAGGAGTATGAAATTGGCGAAGGCCAGCGCGCTCGTCGCGGCACGGAAATCAGACTGCACCTCAATCAGGAGTCGCGCGATCTCCTGGATAAGACCCATCTGCAGGGTCTGGTGCGCCGCTACTGCGACTTTTTGCCGATTGCAATTCAGATCGATGGCGCTCGAGTCAATCGCGAATCAGCCCCGTGGACCAAGAACCCCAGTGAGTTGAAGCCCGAAGACTATCAGGAATTCTACCGAACGCTTTATCCAATGCAGCCGGAGCCTTTGTTCTGGGTGCACCTGAATGTGGACTATCCCTTCCAGCTGCAGGGCATCTTGTATTTTCCGCATCTGGCGCACGAAATGGACCTCAACAAGAGCGAAGTGCGCATTTTCTGTAAGCAGGTATTTGTGACCGACGAAGCTCAGGAGTTGATTCCGAAATATCTGACAGTGCTGCAAGGCGTCATCGATATTCCTGATCTGCCGCTCAATGTCTCGCGTTCCTATCTGCAAAACGAGCCGCAAATCAAAAAGATCGCCCAGCATATCGTCAAGAAGGTTGCTGATCGCCTTCAGGAGGAGCGCACGCGAAATGCCGAGCACTATCGGTCAATCTGGAACGAGCTGGCGCCGTTTGTGAAATATGCCATGCTCAATGACGAGAAGTTCTTTGAGCAGGCGCGCGGCGCGTTGCTCTTCGAACTGGCGGGCGAAGCCGAGGACAGGCCAGCCGAGCGCTTTGTCACGCTCGATGAATACCGTGAGAAGACCCGCGAAAAATTGGGCGATCGCGCCCTCTACGTTAGCGATCTGCGCGCTCAGGCCGGACCGCTGAAACTCCTGCGCTCGCAGGGCCTTTCCGCGCTGCTTTTGAACAGCATGATCGACGCTCATTTCGTGCAGTTTCTGGAAAGCAAAGAGGAAGGTCTGCGTTTTGTACGCGCCGATGCCGAGCTTGGCGAGCATCTGGTGGATCAGGAGCACAAGCCTTCGCTGGCCGATGCCGGCGGACAGAGCAGCGAAGAGCGCTTGAGCGAGCTTTTCAAGAAGGCCATTGCTAACGACAAAGTGACCATTCGTGTGGAGGGCCTGCGCAGCGACGATATCCCGGCGCTGGTCATTTTTCCCGAGCAAATGCGACGATTCAGCGAGATGGCGGCGATGATGTCGCGCGGCGAGGCGCCGCCGATGCCGCTGGAGCATACGCTGGTATTGAACGCCAAGAATGCGATTGTCCAGGCGCTGGGCAGACCGGCAATCATCAGCAGCGAGGCAGGGCCGTCGAAACAGGAACTGATCGCACGCCAGCTGTACTTCCTGGCGCGCCTGGCGCAGGGAGCGATCAATCATCATGAGATTGAGGCCTTGCTGGATGCCAGCTACGCCGCCCTCGCCAGAACCCTCTAGCAGGCCGGCGCAAAAAGGCGCTTGTCAGTCGACAGGCCTGCCTTTCGATCGAGGCAGTGGGCGTCGCAAACGAAGGCCTCTCCATGGGCCCGATTCTCTCCTCGCTTTCGCTGGCGGAGGATCTGGCCAACGGCAATCCGCCGGAAACGGCGCTGCGCGCCGCACTCATTGCGCTGCGTTTGCTGCAGGTCGAGGGTTGGCCGTCCGCGGTACAGCGCGAGGCGGCGCTGGTTACCTTGCTGCGCTTTCTGGGGTGCACTTCCTACGCCTCAGAGGAGGCGCAGGCGCTTGGCGATGATTTAACATTCAAGGGCGTCTATGGCGGCGCAGATTCCGAAGATCGCATAGATGTACTGCGTCGCGCCTCCCAGCTTGGCGGCGACTCGGCGCTTTCCCGGGCACGCAGCGTGCTGACGGCAGCGATGCGCGGACCGGAGATCTATGCATCGATGGTTCGCGCACAGTGCGAAACGGCGGCGCTGTTGGGGCAGAGCCTGGCCTTTCCGGACAGCGTCTGCACGGCGCTGACTCAAGTTTTTGAACGGGTCGACGGCCGCGGATTGCCGGCGGGCCTCGTTGGAGAACAGATCGCCTTTTCGGCGCGGGCCGCCGCCGTCGCTTACAACTTTGAATCCGTACGTCTTCGCCTGGGATTAGATGCGGCCTGTCAGATGCTGCGCCAGCGCGCCGGCGCCCAACTGGATGCGCATCTGGCGCACTCATTGCAAGTCCTCGCGCCGCAGTTGCAACCGGAGCTGGAGCGCGCTTCGGTCTGGGAGCTGGTCTGCGACGAGATTGAGGCGCCTCCAGGCGTCGATGCCTTGCAATGCGCCCGGGCCATGGCCAGCTTTGCCGATCTGAAGTCGCGCTTTACCGTTGGTCATTCGCAGCGCGTTGCGCGGCTGGCCCGTTCTGCGGCAGGCATCGCCGCCATGAGCGCCGAGGATCGCGATGCCATTGAGACGGCGGCGCTTTTGATGAATATCGGAATGTGCAGCGTCTCCAGCGGACTGATCGAGAAGCCCGGTCCGCTCAGTCGTCCCGAACTTGATCGCATACATTTGCATACATTCTATACAGAACGAATTCTGTCCGGAGTTGAACTCTGGCAGCCGGCCGTCGCCCTCGCCGCGGCGCACCATGAACGACCGGACGGCAGCGGCTACCATCGCGGCCGACGTGATGCGCCGCTGGCTGCGGCATTGCTTTCGGCCTGCGATGCGTTGACGGCGCTGCATTCGCCGCGCGCCTGGCGCGAGGCGCAGACATTGGAGCAGGCTTCTCAGACCTTGCAAGATGAGCTTCGCCAGGGCCGACGCGATGGTCGGGCGCTGAAGCTCTGCCTGGAGGCGGCGGGTCTGACGCCGCGCCGCAGTCGCGCCCAGAGCGATCGCTTCGGACTGACCGATCGAGAGCGCGAGGTGCTGCGGGCGATTGCTTCCGGCCTGTCCAATGGACAGATTGCCGGACTGCTGGGGCTTTCGGCCCGAACCGTGCAGCACCATTCCATTCGCATCTATGGAAAATTGGGCGTCCAATCGCGGGCCGCCGCAACCTTGATTGCCAGCCAGCAGGGCCTGTTGCACGATATGCCAGCGTCCGCTGACTAGTCGCTGCGTCATGGCATAGGCCAACTGGCCCTTGCGTTAGCCCAGGCCTTCAGCTAGAATACGGTATGCTCAGCAAGGAGTCCAAAACGATGAGATTCAAGGCACTATTTGCCAGCCTGTTGCTTGCAGCGCTGGCCGCCTGCGCTTCCTTTACGCAGGCTCAGAAGGGAGCTGGCGCTGCCGGCATTGGCGCCACACGCACCGTAGTTTTTCTGCATGGTCTGTATATGACGCCAAAATCCTGGGCGGAATGGAAGAAGCGCTTCGAAGCTGCAGGCTACAAGGTCTATACGCCTGCTTACCCGCTGCATGATCGCGACCCGGCGGCCATGCGCGCTGCACATCCGGACGCGCAGCTGGCTGCGCTGACCTTCACGCAAACTCGCGATCATCTGCGCAATTTTTTGAAATCGCTGCCAGAAAAGCCAATCCTGGTGGGCCATTCCATGGGCGGCCTGCTTTCGCAGCTTTTCTTGAATGAAGGCCTGGCCGCTGGCGCCATTGTGCTGGATAGCGCGGCGCCTTACGGCATTGTCTCGCCGCTGACCGCCGGCCGCCATGGCCTGGATTTTGTGCGCACCGGCTGGCCCTTCATCAGCCCCTTTGCCAGCGACGATGAGCCAATCCTATTTTCGGAAGAGGAGTTTGCCTGGGCCTTTGCCAATAATTTGAGTGAAAGCGACCAGCAGCGCGCCTATCAGGAGCAGTGTGTGCCAACCTCGCGACGTCTGGCGCGCGAATCTTTGACCGAAGCTTCCGAGCTCGATTTTGCAAAAGCGCGCGGACCGCTGCTGCTGATCGCTGGCGGCGCTGATCGCATCATTCCGGCCAGCGTAACTCGCTTGAATTTTGAAGAGTATCCCGAATCGGCCGGCCGCACCGAGTATCGCGAATTTGAAGGACGCGGCCACTACATTGCCGCCCAGCAGGGCTGGGAAGAAGTGGCAGACTTCGCCCTGCAGTGGATTCAGTCCAATCGTTGAAATTGAAAGAGCATCGCGGCAGCCATTGCGCCGCGATGCGATTCCGCGCCCTCTCATTCAAAAGGGGCAGGCGCTCACTTCGCGAATTGTCAGGTCGTCATTGTAGATCGAACCGCTGCTGATCGTCGGAATGGCATACAGACCAAAGTGCGCCTGATGCAGAACGCCGCAGGCCCCGCGTAC